>JAAYZH010000113.1 GCA_012514965.1 Clostridiaceae bacterium
GCCGACTTCCTTCAGATTCCACCTCACGATGGACACCCTTGTCTTTGGCTGTGCGTTTCCCACTATCAGGGTACGCTACGGTCTTTCACCGATTAGTTTGCGCCCATGCTGGGCGAACCAACAAAAAGACGCGCCGGCCGCAACTGCGCGTCTTCCGCAAAGCCCCCCGAAAGGGAGAAGCCCCCGAAAGGGATTCGATCAATCGTCTACACAAAGCAGAGAATGTAGGCTTCTCCGTCTTGATAACTGACTCCGTTGATATCCAGACCACAGGCCAGAAGGCCGCGGAGGAGTTCAGCGTCGTCAGAAGAAAGCGTTTCTCCGGTAAAAAAGAGGGTGACTCCGGGTGGGTACGGCACCAGATCAGCAGCCAGAGCCAGGCGGGCGGCGATCGCTTCTTCGAGTTTTACGTAGCCTTGGGCCTTTTTCTTCACGGTGGAGGGCGGAACCACGTGGCGGGTTTTGGTAGTCAGGACCAGACGGTCGGCCAGGGCTTTGTCCAGGCCCAGCCAGGGATGACTGTCTTCGGCTGTACTCAAGCCCAGATCTCGCAGGGTGGCCAACACGGAATCTTCCTGGGCGAGACGATTGAGCTCAGCCTGCATGACGCGAAGGGATTCGGGCTCCGCTGCGAGACTTATGATGCAGACGATGCGGCTCAGGTCGGACATTTCGACGACTACGCCGGCTTCTGCCAAAGCTCGTTCGACGTAAGTTCCGGGACCCACATCGGATACGTCAATTACCAGACGCAGAGGGTCGCGGTCTTGCAGAGCTCCGGGCAGTCTCTTTGGCCAAACCACGTAACGCGGATCAAGGCCCTCGGCAAAACTGCGAAGGGCGGGTAAGAGACGATGGATCTGGGTGACGCCCTCGTGCTCGGCATAGGCTCTGGCAAAGTCTGAACTGGAGGCGATCATGAGGGAGGGGCTGCTGCTGCCGAAAAAGTCGGCTGCGCGGCGCAGGCCTCGGACGTGATCGAGTGAATTCGTCAAGACGATCGCTCCGCCGGTGAGAGCGGGCAGGGTCTTGTGGGTGGACATAATCATGCAGGTGGGTTCGAAGGTATGCGGCTGACCGCTGGCGCGGTAGTAAGCCTCGAGGTGCGCCCCGTGTGCGGAGTCGAGCAGAAACGGGATGCCATAGCGCTTGAGTACTTCCGCGAAGCCCTCCGTCTCGGCGAAGGTACCGTAGTAGTCGGGTGAGGTGCAGAGGAAGGCCCCGAATTCGTTGTCCCGGCGCAGGTGTTCCTCGAGCAGCTCGGGGGATGCGGGGCGAGGCATGGGGTGCGTGACGGGCGCTGTCGGGGTTTCGGTGGGGTTGTCGACGGAACTAAAGGAAGGCAAGTAAACGAGTTCGATGTCAAGCAAGGCGGCAATATGAAAGACCGCTTTGTGAACGGCACCGGTGAGGAGCAAGCGGCCGCCTTTGCCTACGAAGTACAAGAGCACGCATTGCAGGCCGTGGGTGGAGCCCTGCGCAAAAAAAAGCGCGCCCGGCGCCTGCCAGTAGCGGGCTGCAAGACGTTCGGCCTGGATGACCGGGCCGTTCTCGCTTGGGGCCAGCAAATTGTCTGTAGCCGCGATTTCCGTGGTGTCCAGGGTGAGCCATTCGCGCCTTAGCTCTTCGGGCCAGGCGCGGCCGCCCAAGTGACCAGGCATGTGGAAAGAGACACGATCAAAAAGCCTCGCTCGCCAGAGACATTCCAGCAAGGGGGCTTCTGATTCTGCGGCCGAGGCTTCTGTGTCAGGTGAGTTTGATACTACCGATTTCAGCCAATTCAAGTTTGATTTCCTTCTCAATCTGCGTAATTTCGAGGCGAATGTCGTCAACCGTCTCTACTTCTGCAAGCTTCCGCGGGTCGGTAACGACCATGGGACGATTGTCTCGTTGGCGTGAAGGACGTTGGCTCTGCTGGACACGTTTGGGCTGATTCGCCACACTTTGTTTGCCGGATTCTCGGGCTGGTGGGGCCCCGTTTTCGTTACGGCGGGTATTGGTCCTCTGATTCTGAGCTGTTTTATTCTGAGCGGCAGCGGAAGCCTGATGAGCCCCATCGCCTTCCCGCAGGGCGGGCTTTCTATCGGCTGGCCTGGCATTCTGGCCGGGTTTGTTGTCTCTGGCGTCTTGCAGTGCCTGAATTGTGCGGTTTGTCTGCGGCTGGGTCTGACGCGGCTGATTCCGATCACCTTCGCCTCCCTTGCGGTCGGGACGTTCCTGGGGAGAAGGCTGTCGGCGGCGATTGTTGTTGCTCCGCTTCTGGGCAGAAGAATTTGCCTGGCCTTGGGCCTGGCTCTGACGGGAGGCGGGCTGACCGCCTTCTGTTTGCGGAGCCCTGGCTCGCGGAGCTCTCGGGGTTGCACCGTCACGTCCACCCTGTTCATCGCGCTGGGGGCGTCTGTTCTTGCTCTTTTGCTGGCTGCCTCGGCGGGGGGCCTGCTTGCCGCCCTGGCGCGGGGCTCTGGCTTCCGCGTTATCAAATTCGGACTTGTTCTGTGTGTTTTCGTTCATGGATGTCCTCTCATTTGGTCGGAGCGGCTTTGGCAGTGCTCCTCTGCGTGCCGGAACTGGTCACGACAGCAGTCTGGCGCGCTTTGGCATCATTCAGCAGGTTCTTGCTTGTGTTGTCCAAATGGAACGATTCGGCTAGCTTCTGCAGATCTTTCGTGCTGTATGTCACAGTACGGATGCCGTTGCGGATTCTGTCGGTATTCGTGTCGAAGCGATCCGTCAAAAGTGTGATCTCATAAGCAAAGGCGGGTCTGGCTTCGGGCTTCGTCGGGCCGCTGGCAGTGGTGGTTGCCTTCGTCGTGGGCTTCGTGGTAGTCCCCGGCGCCGATGTGCCGGTCACTGTGGGACGCGGGGTCGGGGTCGGGATGGGGGTCGGGGTCGGATTCGTCAGCCAGGCTGCCTGCAGCCCGATCGAGGGCAAATCACTCTCCGGGACACTGCCCGGGAAGCTGATGAAGTGGTAGGCGTCTACTCCCTCCACCGGGGTCTTCTCGAAGGCTGTCGCGATGTCTTCTACAGCCTCAACGAAGCGGTCCGTGTCGCGAATATCGCTGGCCAAAAGTACATGCAACGCAGCGGGATAAAGGCCGCTGTCTTCCTCCAGGCTGCCCATGCCGATTACGATCATCTCAAGATAATAACTCTCGACCAGATCGCCAAAGACTTCCATGCGTTCACTGAATAAATCCTCGTAATGCTTGCGGCTGCGGGCTTCGTAGAGGTTATCGACCACCTTGTCCTCGTCACCCAAAACCTTCACAAAGCTTACAGAAAAGTCCAAATCCTCGAATTCCGCATGGGCCTGCGCAGTCGCCCCCAAAGGCAAAACCGAAAGCTTAACATCGTCTAAAGTGAATGAATCGACAGGGTAGCGGGCGCTGAGGGTCTCATACATCTTATCCCCCAGGCTGTTCGTCAGCCATCGCCAGCCGAGACCAATTGCCACCAGGAGAGCTATTAGAAATATAACCCGGGTGTTTCTCTTCACTCCTGACCTCCTTGAAGTACTTACTATCGAACTCAGATTACAGTATTTTATCATGAGTGCAAGCGAAAACCAATGAAGCAGCAGGATTTTGACCTTGTGGGGGCTCTTTTCTTCTCTCACGGATGGTTTTCGTCAGGAAAGGTGTGGCGTTCGCGGTTATGATGTGGTAAAGTACTTCCACAATATCACTACTTACCCGAGGCTGTGCGGGCCCTGTGCGATGCGACCCGTGAACCTTGTCAGGTCCGGAAGGAAGCAGCAATAAGCGGTCAACCGCATGTGCTGCAGGTCCACCTGTACAGCTTCGGCTAAGTGGTGGTATTTTTTTGTTCATTTGTCCGCACTCGAGTTTATTTCAACCCGCATATATCCATTATTCCTCTTCGTTTCTGCCATCCGGGCCCCTGCTGGGCTATAATAGGTTCAATAAGCTTGCAGGGGGAGAACCATGGCAAAACGAGTACTCTACAGAGAATGGCGACCGGCGAATTTCGATGAGGTCGTGGGACAAGAGCATGTGGTGCATGCCTTGCGCCAGTCTGTGCAGAGCGGCGAGATCGCCCATGCCTATCTATTTAGCGGCACTCGCGGTACCGGCAAGACCTCGCTGGCGAAGATCTACGCCCGCGCGATCAACTGCCTGCAGCCTTCCGCGGAAGGCAATCCCTGTAATGAGTGTGAGATCTGCCGCGGCTGCCTGAGCGGAAACCTACTCGATGTCATCGAGATGGACGCAGCTTCGAATAACAGTGTCGACAATATCCGCAGGATCACGGATGAAGTTTTGTTTATGCCGACTTTGGCCAAATACAAGGTCTACATCATTGACGAAGTCCACATGCTTTCGACCGCAGCGTTCAACGCCCTTCTGAAAACCTTGGAAGAACCTCCTTCTCACGCGGTTTTCATTCTGGCCACTACTGACCCGCAGCGAATCCCTGCCACCATCTTGTCACGCTGTCAGCGCTACGACTTCAAGCGGATCGCTCCGGAGCTTATGTTCGACCGCCTGGCCTTGATCGCCCGCGAGAATAAGATCCAGATCGATGAGGATGGCCTGCGCGCAATCGTGGCACGTTCCGAAGGGGCGTTACGAGACGCGATCTCACTGCTGGATCAGTCCCGCAGCGTTTACTCCGGAGCCATCAGCCGCGAAGAAATCCTGGCGATGACCGGTGTTGTGAACGATGAATTCATGGAGCGTATTGTCCGGGCTCTGGTCCTGGGCGATGCGGACCAGCTGCTGGCCGGCGTTGACCGCCTCGTTATGGAAGGCGGCGATCTCCTGCGTTTCACCACTTCACTGGCCTCCTACTTCCGCGATTTGCTGGTCTGCAAGACGACCCGCCAGCCGGAGACCCTGCTGCAGTTGCCGCGCAAGACGCTGGAGACCTTAAAAGAGCTGGCCCCTCTATATCCGCAGGCCGCTCTGATTCGCCAAATCACCCACTTATCGAGTTTGCAGCAAGAGATGAAGCAATCGGCTAACCCGCGTATCGCGTTGGAGGTCGGGCTGATTCAGTTGCTTGACTCGACGAAGATTACCGCACGCGACCGCGAAAGCATGTCGCAAGGCCCTTCACGTGAGGAGATCCAGCAGATTTTCGCCGACAGCGCCGCCAAAGAGACGAAGTCCGCAACTGTGACTGCACCGGTCTCCCGTGCTGCGGAAGCCCGCGATCCTGAACCGGCCCCGTCAGTAGTCAGTGACGATGAAGCTGCCTTCCAGGCCGCCTTGGCGGAATTCTCGGAGAAAGTCCCCGCAGCTAGTGCCAAGCCGCCTGCTCTGAACGACGACGGCCCTGATCCGGATGAACAGATGATCACCATGGATGCTGTCGCTGAAGAGGCTGCTGAGGACGATCCCTACGAATATGAAGATGTACCGGATGACTTCTCCGACGAAAACGGCCCGGAAGCGCCGCCTGAGAGCAGCCAGAACATCGTATCGGTGTACGAGGACATGTATTTGGCCCAGCCTGAGGAAGAAGCCCAGGCAGCTCCCCCAGTCGCGGCAGCCTGGAAGATGCCCGCGACATCAAGCCCCCTGCTCTTTGACCTCGGACGCCAGGCTCCTTCGCAGACAGATAATACCCCGCCGGCCGCCAAACCTGCCGCCAAGCCTGAAACGCCTGCAGAGCCTCTGGATCTGGCGAAATTCTGGCACAGCTTTATTGTGGAGCTAAGTGTGAACGAGCCGCTTTTGGCCATTCTCCTGCAGAATTCACCGCACAGGCAGGAAGGCAAGGACATTGTGATCGAAATTGCGGCCGAGCATAAAGCGACCTATGATACAATGAAGAACAGAAAAAACTGGTCCGGCATGGAGCAGGCGTTTATGCGCGCGAAGCCCGAAGGTGAGTGGCATTTGCAGCTGAAGCTCAGTGGCCAGGACGAAGACAGAGCAGCGGATAGAGGCAGCCTGAACGAACCGGCCTGGGTGAAGAAGATGAAGCTCGCGGCCAGTCAGCTGGAGATTCCGTTTGAGAAAGAGGAACAATAATGGCAAGACCACGTGGAGGCTTCCCCGGCGGACTCGGGGGCGGCAACATGAATCAATTGATGCAACAGGCACAGAAGATGCAGCAGGATATGCAGAAGGCGCAGGAAGAGATCGCCGCCATGGAGATCGAGTACAGCGCCGGCGGCGGCATGGTCACCGCGAAGATCAATGGCGAACACAAGCTTCTGGGCTTGACCATCGCTCCTGAAGCCGTGGATCCCGAGGATGTGGAAATGCTTCAGGATATGATCGTAGCTGCCATCAACGGCGCGACCGAGAAGCTCGAAGAGGCCAGCCAGGCGAAGATGAGCCGATTCTCAGGCCTGACCGGCGGACTGGGTTTCTAATGTCCAGATACGTATCCAGCATAGCGAAACTCATTTCCAAGCTCGGCAGCCTGCCCGGCATCGGGCATAAGACAGCTCAACGCCTGGCCTTCCATATTCTGAACATGGATCCGGCAGCAGCCAGAGCCCTGGCTGAAGCTATCATCGAGGCGAAAGAAAGGGTGCACTTGTGTGCCCGTTGCTGCGACCTCACGGACCGTGAAGTCTGCGAAATCTGCAGTGACGAAAGCCGCGACCACACGAAAATCTGCGTGGTCGAGAGCCCTTCCGATGTAATCGCCATGGAGCGCACCCGCGAGTACAGGGGCCTGTACCACGTCTTGCATGGGGCTATTTCCCCTATGGAGAACATCGGCCCCGAAGATATTCACCTGCGCGATCTCCTGCAGCGTCTCCAGAGCAGTCCGGAGGTCGACGAAATCATCCTGGCGAACAACGCCACGGTCGAAGGCGAGGCTACGGCGAATTACATCGCCCGCCTGGTCAGGCCAAGCGGGATCAACTGCTCACGCATCGCGCATGGCATCCCCTTTGGCTCGAGCCTGGAATATGCCGACGAGGTCACCCTGGGACGCGCGATCGAAGGGCGTACGCTCCTCCTGTAAAGCGCGGGGGGCGCGTTGCCGCCAGCTGCCTGTGGGACTCGACAATCGACCTCGGCAGCAATAGCCCCAGGAGGTAATTATGTGGAGCGAAATCCGTCAAGTTCTTGATGAGTTGAACATCTGGTCAGTGCTTTTGCGGTCTTTTCTCGCGATCCTGATCGGCGGCTCATTAGGTATCGAAAGAGGCTATAAGAACCGCGCTGCAGGCTTTCGCACCTACATCCTGGTGTGTCTGGGCGCTGCGCTCGCGACGATGTCCGGCCTGCACCTCTCCTCCCTCTATGGAGGGGGTGATCCTGCCCGTGTGGCGGCGCAAATCATTTCCGGTATCGGTTTTTTGGGAGCGGGTTCGATTCTGGTCACGCGTGACAAGCGGGTCGAAGGGCTCACAACTGCAACCGGTTTGTGGGTGGTGGCCGCGATCGGCATTGCCCTAGGCTCCGGGTTCTATTTCGGCGCAGTCCTGGCCGGTGTTCTGGTGATCATCACTTTTACCTTCATGGAAACGGTCGAAAATATTCTGCTCGGCAAGCGGCACTTCGAATATTTCTACGTCGAACTAGGGAGCGGCGAATCGCTGGTCGATTTTTTGGCCTACCTGGCGGGGCAGGGACTGGAGCCCCAAAAAACAGCATTGCAGAAGGAACAGCGTCCTGACAGTCCGGTGATCGGCGTGAATCTCAAACTGAAGCTGAATAAAGGACAATCCCCGGAAGCCGTGCTTGATCTCATAGCCGACTTCCCTAACGTCACCTACGTGGCGGGCGACATAGACTAGAACAGAAAAAAGAGCGCTTAATTCAGCGCTCCCCTACTCGTAAACTAGCCTAGGCTTAATCGATGTCGCGAAAAATAATCTCATCAGCCTGGACCATGCCCAGCTCATCGCGGGCGATCCGCTCGATATACTGCGGTTGGCCTGCCATGGCGACCAGCTGATCCAGATAATTCGAGTCTGCTTCGAGCACTGCCAGCTCAGCCTTGAGCGCCTCGCCCTCCGCCAATTTCGCATCTCTCTCCTCATTCTGACTGAAGAAAAACATCGTCGCAGCAGCTGCCAAAAGCACAAACATAAGCAGGACAAGCAGCCCGGTCACCCGGAGGCTGAAGCCTTCACTCTGTGCGGTAGATTGCTTAGACTTTGTCGCCATTCAATTCCCTCTTCTAAAACACCGACTGAGCGGTGCGTACATCGTTTAATTGCCTTCTATTCTAAAGAGCGACACTCTTTAGCGCAAGACCTGCGGCTTAGCCTACTCCTCGTCGATTTCAGGGACCTCGTCACCTTTGGCCCCGCCGATAATCCTGTAAAGCTCGGATACTTCTGTTCGTTTCACCGTCTCGCGGATCTCCTGTACCTCGACCTTCACATTGCCTGAGCCAAAACCGACCTCAATAATGTCGCCGA
>JAAYZH010000114.1 GCA_012514965.1 Clostridiaceae bacterium
GCACAACTCGGTTATTTGCCACGATTAGGGGTTCTGGGGACAAATATCCGAGTTATCCAAGCGGAGTGGCCGCACAACTCGGTTATTTGCCACGATTCGGGGTTCTGGGGACAAATATCCGAGTTATCCAAGCGGAGTGGCCGCACAACTCGGGATTTTGTCACGATTCTGGCTTCTGGGGGCAAATAACCGAGTTATTCAAGCGGAGTGGCCGCACAACTCGGGATTTTGTCACGATTCTGGCTTCTGGGGGCAAATAACCGAGTTATTCAAGCGGAGTGGCCAGAACTTCTCCCAGGTGGACAAATATCACGTTTATCGGAGAGGCGAGGCAAGACAAACGTCATTTTTGGCCAGATATAATTAGTCTGAAACGAAAAGAGCTGCGAGATGGGTGCCACAGCCTTGGCTTCTATCTACTCTCTGGGTTTAGCTTCTAAAAACAGTGACGGTTTCGAGAGCATACTTAGAGGTAGAATTGTTCATGCACATGCCAATGTAGATACAAATTTTATGAAATTCTTCAGACAATTTTACCGCCCTCTTTGATTGCCCCAAGTGTGAGCCAGGACTTCAAGGGAGGAAGGGTTTGGGTCTGGATTGATTATCTTGATCTTCCGTTTCGGAAATGAATGTCTGAAATGGCAAATGTGACAATTTGACTTAGAGTATATTGTACTAATGACAAATCAATTTCGTGTTTCCTGCAGTGCGAAGCCTTGTTCGGAGGGTGGATCTTGAGGTAAATCCTGCTGATCTGGTGAAATTGGGCTGAGTCGAGGCGCTGTGCGGTATAAAACTATTTATTTATTCTACCTAGTGCGGTGCGATTTCTCCTAGTGCTGCTAATGTGTCGGTAGGGGCGAGACTGCGCCAGCCCAGACGGTCGGATGCGCAGTCTGCCGCAGCTCCATGCCAGTACACCGCTGCTGGAGCTGCGGCCTCCGGTGACAAGCCCTGGGCCACGAGAGCAGACATGAGGCCCGCGAGAATGTCACCGGAGCCGCCCTTGGCCAGGCCGCGGCCGCCCGTGCGGTTGACGTAGACACGGCCGGCCGGCGACGCGACCAGCGTCGCTTCGCCCTTGAGCACGACCCAGGCTTGCGTGGCGTGCGCAAGGGCGGCGGCCTGCCATAAGCGCGCAGCGCCATTCCAGGATGCAAGGCCATAGGCTGCCGCAAGCAGGGCTGCTTCGCCGCCATGAGGCGTCAAGATAGTGACTTTGCCGCCGAAGGCACGCTCCCGAAGCGCTGCTTGGGCTTCGGCAGAATTCGCCAAAGCAAAGAGGGCATCCGCATCAAGGACCAGAGGTTGGTCCCAGGTCAGCAGGCCCAGGAGCAAAAGAGCGGATCGAGGTGTCCGGCCAAGACCCGGGCCCAGAAGAACCGCGTCTGTTCGATCGCATCGTGCCTCGAGCGAGCGCAGCCAGGTGCTCGAATCGGCATTTGCCGGTATCTCATAGAGCAGGGATGGAAGGGCTGCAAAAAGTTCGGGGTAGATAGCGCGGTCACAGAGGATCGTGACCAGGCCTGTTCCGGAGCGCAGGGCTGCCTCACCGGCGAGCCGCGCAGCCCCGGCCATCCCAGGGCTGCCGGCGACTGCGAGCAAGTGACCTTGGGAACCTTTGTGCGCATCCGAGGGAACGCACCTGAGCAAGGACGAGAACTCTGTCGGCGTCAAGGCAAATACTTCGTTCGGGTAGAGGTTCGGGGGCCAGGGCTCGCCATGACGCAGGGGAGTTTTGTGGCCAGGTTCAGCTTCATATGTGTGCCAAAAACAATCCAACAACTCTCGCGGCAGCTCAAGATTATCAATGATAAGTTCGCCATTATACTGACAGGCAGGCGACTGCAGCAGGCCGATCTTGGGGGCAAGAAAGGTCACCGTCTGATCTGCAGCCACAGTCAGCGGATGGACAAAACCGCTGTCTGCAGCCACACCCGATGGCAAGTCGCAAGCCACAATGTATGCGCCTTGCCCCTTGGCGAGGCCCAGCTGTCGCAGGGCCTCCGCCAAATCGGCGGCAAGCTCGCGCCCGGGCTCATACCCGGCACCCAGGAGCCCGTCCGCGACGAGAGCCGGCCGTGCCGTATACTCCCCCAACGGCCGCAGCCGCACGCCGGCTCCCGCAGCCGCGCGCCGCATCGACGCAGCCGTACCTGTCTCAGCGCGGGCGGCGCTTGCCGCCTCCCAAACCGTGACGGACAGCCCGCGGGCCAGGAGCTTGCGAGCGGCAACATAGATATCTCCGCCATTCATACCCGGACCGGCCAGCAAATCCACCTCAGGCAAGGCAGCCTTACAGGACTCTGCCGCTGTCCGCAGCAGTCGAGCCACAGCCGCACCGGCCGCTTCCATCAGGAGCGGCAAGGCCAGGCCCTGCTCCTCCAGGTAGCTATCTAAACTCTTTTGTTGTTGGCGTGACAAAAGCCTCATAAAGACCCCCACAAGTGGATAAAACTCACTTTTCTCTACAAAAAGCATAGCACAAAAACCGCTCCATCCAGTAAGAGGGGCTTTGATTTGCCTGGCACTTCCGACAGTCGGGCTTACAGCTCTTTCGTTGCTGTGACCCTTGTGCTGTGACCTTTGTGCTGTGACCCTCCCGCCATATTCGTCTGGCGCAATGCCCGCCATGTTCGTCTGGCGCAATGCCCGCCATGTTCGTCTGGCGCAATGCCCGCAATGCCCGCAATGACCGCAATGACCGCAATGACCGCAACGCCCGCAGCGGCCCACAATAGAAAACAGCCCGTACCGGGCCGGCACAGACTGTCTGGAGTTTCGCATCGAGGCTTGGCGAATCGTTAGAGGTACTTGCTCAAGGTGTTTTCGTACTCGGAGTAGGGATGCGCGCCTACCAGTCTCTCGACGACGATGCCATCCTTGAAGATAAACACCGTAGGGATGCTGGATACGCGATACTCTTCCGCCACAGCCGGCTCATCGTCGACGTTGACCTTCGCCACCAGAACCTTGCCTGCATATTGCTCCTCGAGCTGGTCGATCAGGGGTGAGATTGAACGACAGGGTCCGCACCATTCGGCCCAAAAATCGACCAACACCACTGAGTTGTTCTGCAGGACTTCCTGCGCGAAATTTTCTAAACTAAGAACCTGAGCCATGTTGCCTCCCGCTAGCCTATTCCCCGCATGAATCTATAAACATGCGTGTGAAATTTGTAACTGAAGTATAGCAAAGGCTCCTCCCCGCTTATAGTAACTCGTGTTACCTTGTGTTTTAGCAGCAAGGCTAAACCCAAACACCGGAGACTAGACTCTTCGGCCAATGCCCTCCAAATCATAAGGTGTCTGCTGATATACGTAGTAGTTCAGCCAGTTTGTGAACAGCAAGTTCGCCGAAGAACGCCAGCGCACGACCGGGTCTTTGGCCGGATCGTCGTCGGGATAGTAGTTTTGCGGCACTTGGATATCGAGTCCGCGCGAAATATCTCTATCGTACTCGCCCTTGAGCGTCAAGGCATCATACTCAAAGTGGCCGGTAATAAAGAAGCGACGGTTCTTCTCGTCACCCACAGCCAGGACCCCTGCTTCGGGAGACACTGCCAGGACCTCAAGACCGGGCTTGATGAGGTCATCCATACTGATTTCGGTATGGCGGGAATGCGGGCAGTAGAACACATCGTCAAAACCACGGAAAAGTTCCATGTTGTCATCGCAGAGCAACGTGTGTGGAAAGACGCCGAAGCATTTCGCCGGCAAGCGGTATTTGGGCACGTCATAGAAATAATTCAAGCCTGCCTGCGCGCCCCAGCAAATGTACATGCTTGAAAAGACGTGTGTCTTACTCCACTCCATGATACGGCAGAGCTCGCGCCAGTAGTGGACATCCTCAAATTCCATCAATTCGACCGGTGCTCCGGTCACAATCATGCCGTCGAAGTACATATCTTCGATATCTTCAAAAGTCTTGTAGAAGCGGCCCAGATACTGCATAGAGGTGTGCTTGGGCTGGTAGGAGGCAGTATAGATCAGGTGAGCCTCGACCTGCAGGGGTGAGTTGCCCAGGAGCCGGAAGAACTGCGCTTCCGTCTGTTCTTTGGTTGGCATGAGATTCACGAACAGAATGTGCAACGGACGAATGTCCTGGTGATAGGCTCGCTCGCTGGTCATGACAAAAATCGATTCTTTTTCGAGTACGCGGCCGGACGGAATACCGGCGGGGATTTTGATAGGCATAGTCTACCTCACTTTATAAATTCGTTCAGAATGGACATCGGCGGGACAAAGTCCTGCGACACTTGCGGCAAGTGCTTACTTAGATCGATTAAGTACTGAGCAGCTTCTACGGCTGCATCCAGATCAGCGAATTTGCCATCGCGGGTCAAAGGCGTGCGCAGCTCCTCCCCAGCCTGCAGGCGCTGCAAATCAGCTTGCAAATAACTGGCTGCCATCGTCCCGAGAACAAAGAACTCATAGCGGATTACCGTGTTCACAAAATAATCTGCTCGACTGAGATAATCATCGAAGAACAGTTCCTCAGTCCGGTGAATCATCGGCCAATAGTCCAGGGTGGCCAAAGCGCCGGTCTTGCGATGGTGATAATCTCGCGATATGCGTCTCAGCTGACGAATCTGCTCGGGTCTCAGCAGGCGGCGGTCACCGACCAGTGTAGCCCAGGGACAGACGAAGACTCCCAAGGCAGCTTCTTTCGGCAATTCACCAATCACTTTCCCCGAGAGACCATGCAAGCCTTCCACGACCAGGACCGCATTCGAATCCACCCGCACACGATTCGTCGCCGGGTAGGAGCGCACGCGGGAGGCAAAGTCGTACGAAGGCATAAGAACTTCCTCGCCGTTCATGAGCGCGCGCAGCTGCTCCACGATGAGGTCGATATCGAGTGTCGATATGGATTCCATGTCCGGACGTCCGTCCGTGTCAAAAAGGTACTCCCCTTCGAAGTAGTAGTCATCGAGCGAGACTCGTAACGTCGGACGACCATAGAGATGAATTGCGCTGCCTAGACGATCGGCAAAAGTTGTTTTGCCCGAGCTGGTCGGCCCGGAAATAAAGACTGCCTTGATCTTGCGGTTCCAGGCGGCTTCATAGGCGATATCCGTGACCTTCTTCAGAAAATCATACTCACTCTCACGAGCCAGCTGCTCGGTCCGGCCTGAACCAAAGTGGCTTTCAAGCTCATTCGTCGTAATAAATAGCATATTGCCGGGATCTGCCATCGCGTTTCTTCCTCCTCTTACAGTTTATGTTTCAAATCATCTGACCGGTTTTGGCCTTTCGTCGGAGTTTCCATCACAGGTACAGGTCTATTTGATAAAATTTACACAAATTTTTGTTTAATATTACAAACAGTATAACAAAATCTCGGCGAGTGTTTTATAATGGTAAGAGATCATGTTGATCTTTCCGCATTGTCGCAAAGCACTTTAAGGAGGAATTGAATTTATGATGTCTAGTGTTATCAAGACTGTTAAGGCCAGAGAGATTCTGGATTCTCGCGGTATGCCTACCGTGGAAGTGGATGTAATCACCGAGAGCGGCGTTCTTGGCCGCGCAGCCGTACCGTCCGGTGCGTCGACCGGTGCTTTTGAAGCCACTGAACTGCGTGATGGCGACAAGTCCCGTTACCAGGGCAAAGGCGTCCTGAACGCTGTCAAGAACGTCAATGACGTCATCGCTCCCGCCGTTGTCGGCAAGAGTGTCTTTGACCAGCGCGGAATCGATACCTGTATGATCGAGCTCGATGGTACCCCGAATAAGAACAAGCTCGGCGCGAACGCCATCCTGGGCGTATCTTTGGCCGTAGCGAAGGCCGCTGCCGCTACCCGCGGCGAGAGCCTCTTCTTCTACCTCGGCGGCTTGAATGCTTACGTCCTGCCAGTCCCCATGATGAACGTCATGAACGGCGGCAAGCATGCTGACTCGAACCTCAACCTCCAGGAATTCATGATCATGCCTGTCGGCGCGAAGTCCTGGTCCGAAGCCCTGCAATGGTGCTCCGACGTCTATCAGACCCTGAAGAAGCTGCTCAAGAAGGCCGGCCTCTCCACTGCGATCGGTGACGAGGGCGGTTTCGCTCCGAACTTGGCTTCTGACGAAGAAGCGTTGCAATACCTGGTGAAGGCCATCGAAGCAGCCGGTTTCGAACCTGGCAAAGACTTCATGCTCGCCATGGATCCTGCCATGACGGAGCTCTACGAAGCGGCGAAAGAACACGGCAAACCCGAGGGCACGTACTTCTTCTGGAAGACCGGTGAAGTCAAGACTTCTGACGAGATGATCGAATATTGGGCAGACTTTGTTGACAAGTACCCCATCGTCTCCCTCGAAGACGGTCTGGCTGAAGAAGACTGGGAAGGCTGGGCTAAGCTCACCGCCCGCCTCGGCGACAAGATCCAGCTGGTCGGCGACGACCTCTTCGTCACAAACACATCACGCCTCAAGAAGGGCATCGAGACTGAGGCTGCGAACTCCATCCTCGTCAAGCTGAACCAGATCGGCACCCTGACCGAGACCATGGACGCCATGGAGACCGCCCGTCTGGCGAACTTCACCGCAGTCGTATCGCATCGTTCGGGTGAGACCGAAGACGCGACCATCGCTGACCTGGTCGTGGCTACCAATGCCAGCCAGATCAAGACCGGTGCTCCGGCTCGTACGGACCGCGTGGCGAAATACAACCAGCTGCTCCGTATCGAGGAAGAACTCGGTGACAGAGCGCAGTATCTCGGCATGAGATCATTCAAGTTCGGCAAGTAAGTCGCCCTGCAAGATTATCCACGTCCCCCGGGCCTCAACCCGGGGGATTTTTTTTGCCAAAACTGCTATTCTGCCAAAAGAGAACGCTTCAAGGAGGAAACTGTATGATGAGTAAAGGCTTTGCTGAATATCCCAGCAGCTTTGGTGTCGTGCGTGTGGAGTATGAAGATGACCAGGTGACGCGCCTGGACTTCGGAATCGAGCGGGACCTTGTGCCGGGCACCCCCACCCTGCTGACCGACCAGGTCTGCCTCGAGCTGGACGAATACTTTGCCGGCCGGCGCCGGACTTTCGATTTCCCTCTGCTCTTGCGGGGAACGGAATTCCAGCGCAAGGTCTGGGCCGCACTCCTCGCTATTCCCTACGGCGAGACACGCTCCTACCGCGAAATTGCGGAAGCAGTCGGGAGCCCGCGCGCCTTCCGCGCCGTCGGGATGGCGAATCACAACAATCCCGTCAGCATCGCCGTTCCCTGTCACCGCGTAATCGGCTCCGACGGCCGCCTCGTCGGCTATGGCGGCGGCCTCCCTCTGAAAGAGCGGCTGCTCGAGCTCGAGCGAAAGCACAAAGACGGTTAATTAGCTTCTTGCTGCCCCATGCGGGGCAGCCCAGCTCAGGAATAAAACACCTTGAGCTTTACGCTTTCTCACCTTCAGCCTGCTTCTCGGCAGCTGCCTTGGCGACCTGTTCAGCAAAACGCACCAGGCGGCCAAGCCAGTTTTGGTCCAGATAGAAATTGATTTCACCGGGATTGAGAATAATTCCGTCTACGTCTCCCCCATCCGAGTGCAAGCGATGGGCAATCGGATAAAACGCCATCGGAACATGCTTCAGCTGGTCATTCTGTGGCAGCGAAGTCTGATCAGTGTAGGCGGCTATGGCTTTGTGACCTTGGCCATCTGATAGAACCACAAAGTTTGTGTTTTCACCGTCTGTGTCCTGGGCTTTGAAATAGACCTGAGCCTGCAGCAGTCTGGCCGAGATCTGGGCTTCCAATTGCTGCAAAACCTTCTGCTTGTCGCCTTCTTTGGGGCTTTGCAAGACTTGCAGAAAGCCGAGACTGAAGTAGCGCAGGGCCCGATTGTTTTCGCTGATACGTGCGTCGGCCGCTGCCTGTTCGGCTGCGCTTTCGCCCAGGAGATCTTCACGCCTGCCGCTGAACGCCAGCACAGCGTCGTTGACGATCATGAGCTCACAACCGTTCAGGAAGAGTTTCTGGTTCAGGTCAGCAGGAGCAAGCAAGGCGAGTTCGTAGTCGAGGTCAGTCGAAGCGCGCTCTGTCGCTTTCGCAATTGCCTCAGGATCCGTAAATACGTAGACGCGACCGTTGGCATCGATGTAGGGCTGCTGGGTGAAGCGCGAACGGAGGTAGTGGATCTCGCTCAGGTCCCGGAGCCATTTCGCCAGATCACGCTGGACTAAACGCACACGGTTGCCGCTGACGCGGACAAGCTCGTCGAGGTCGGTGATTTGCTTGGCTTCGAGAGATTCAGGAGCGGGGTCGGGAGTGGCTTGCTTAAGTTCTGCCAGGCGGGAGGCAAAGGAGAAAACAAGGCGCTCGCCAAAGGCTGCCAGGAAGCAGAGTTCACCGGCCTGGTAGGCACCGGGCACAAAGGCAAAGTCATTGGCCTTGTAGATTTTCTCAAGTTCTTCCTTTGGCCGCATGCCCAGACCGGGCTGCTCGGGATCATAGTGCCAAAGCCCTTGCATATAGTCGTCATGGTCTGTCACAGTTGCAGCCTCCTGCACCTGTAAATCGTTGAGTTTCTCAGTGTTGTCTTCGTGCTTAAATGGATTGAACATATTTACCTCTTTCATGGGGGTGACGAATGCCGCACGTGTGCTTAATCAGCTTGAAGCAGGGCAGGCTCGGCTTCTTGCGGCTCGGGCACGGCAGCAGCCTTGGGAAGCCATTTGCCCTTAAAGTAATATACCAGCATCAGGGCGGATTGGCACAGCCAGGATACAGGGTAGGCAAGGAAAACACTCAAAATATTGGGATAGACTTGCTGGGCAGCAAAGACCCAGACCAGACGAACCACACACATGTTGATGAGCGAGGAGACCATGGGGAAGGTTGCGTTGCCCGCACCGCGAAACGCGCCGGACAGGACATCGCCGATTGCGAATACCCAGTAGCCGAAAGCCGCGATGGTGAGCATCAGTTCACCGTAGGGCAGACTATCCGGGTGCGTCCCGAATATCCCGAGTAAGGAACGCTTGTTGAAGAGGACAATCACACCCAGGACCATGGCGATCCCGCTGGCCACGCCTATTGCAACCTTGATGCTTTGGCTTACGCGGTCGTAGCGTTTGGCCCCGATGTTTTGGCCGACAAAGGTGGTCATAGCCAGGCTGAAGGAGTTAATGCACATGTAATAGAAGCCATCGATTCGGTTTGCCGCTGCGTACCCCTCGACCGCAAAAGCCCCGTAGCCGTTGATCTGTGACTGGACAATCGTGTTGGCAAACGAGATCACAACGGACTGGAGACCTGCGGGCAGGCCAATCTTGAGAATGATTTGCACGGATTTTTTGTGCGCCTTGATCTCGCGGACGAAGAGACGATAAGGGGTTTCGGAGCGTGTCAGGGTTGCCAGGCCCAGGCCCAGGGATACGGTCTGGGAGATCACCGTGGCCCAGGCCGCCCCCGCGACGCCCCAGGACAGGACCGCTACGAAGAGCATGTCCAGCGCGAGGTTAATCACGGCCGAAATCATCAGGAAGATGAGGGGGCGTCTGGAATCACCGACCGCGCGCAGTACGCCGGCAGTCATGTTGTAGAGGCTGATAGGGATCATGCCGACAAAGACAATCTGCATGTAGGTCACGGCTTCAGGCAGGAGTTCAGCCGGTGTATCCATCAGCATCAGCAAGGGCCGGCTGATGAAAATCCCGATTAGCGTCAAGCTGATACCCGACACAAGGCCTAAGAACATGGCGGAATGGACGTGGCGGTACAAGGCTTGATCATCCCCTGCTCCGTACGCCTGGGAAACCGCCACAGAGGCACCGACGGAGATGCCGATGAAGAGTCCGACGATGAGGCCGGTAAGGGCGCCGGTCGAACCCACGGCGGCCAAAGCGCTGTCAGAGGCGTAGTTGCCGACAATCAGGAGGTCGACGGTGCTGTAGAGTTGTTGCAGGAAGTTCGAGAACAACAGCGGGAGGGCGAAGAGAAGCAGCTGCTTCCAGATGACACCCGTCGTTGTGTTAATGTTGCTGACACCTTTGATATTGATCTTTGCTGCCAAATCCTCATGCCCCCAAGTGTTTCTATCGTTTTGCGGCCTTGCCGGTTTGGTCTTAGCTTAGCTCAGACGTACCCGCGCTCAGTTCATAATAGCGGCCCCTCTGGGACAGCAAATTGTCATGGTCGCCGCGCTCAATGATCTGGCCGCTCTCGAGAACCAGGATGGCGTTTGAGTGGCGGACCGTCGAGAGACGATGGGCGATCGCAAAAGTCGTGCGTCCCTGCATGAGATGGTCCATGCCCTTCTCAATGTGGCGCTCCGTGCGCGTATCTACAGAAGAGGTCGCTTCATCCAGAATCAAGACAAGGGGATTGGCGACCGCCGCGCGGGCGATCGAGAGAAGCTGACGCTCACCCGAGGATAGGTTTTGGCCGTCGGAAGTCAACATCGTATCATATTTCTCAGGCAGGCGGCAAATGAAGCTGTGCGCATTGGCCAGTTTGGCGGCCTCCTCGACTTCTTCATTCGTGGCGTCCAGTCGGCCGTAGCGAATGTTGTCGCGCACCGTTCCTTCGAAGAGGTGAACATCCTGCAAGACCATACCCAGCGTCTGGCGGAGAGCGGTCTTCTTGATCTGCTTCAGGTCTATGCCGTCGAAAGTAATTTTGCCTTCGCGGATTTCGTAGAAGCGGTTGATCAGGTTTGTGATTGTGGTTTTGCCGGCGCCGGTAGAGCCCACGAAGGCGATTTTTTGGCCTGGAGCGGCCCAGAGTGTGATATTCTGCAGGACTTTTTGGCCCTCAAGATAGCCGAAGTCGACATCAAAGAAGCGTATGTCACCTTGGACGGGAACGCGGCTTACCTCGCCTGCTTCACCGGGAACTACCCAGAAACGTTCACCTTCAGCAGTGACTTCGAGGTCTACCAGTCCATCGTTCGTCTCGATGGGCTCATCGAGCATCTTGAAAATCCGCTCAGCACCCGCAATGGCACCGAGAAGAACATTCATCTGATTCGACAGCTGCGTGATCGGTTGTGAAACACTGCGAGTATATTGCAGGAAGGACGTTATGGTGCCGATATCGAGGCGCCCGTTGATCGTGAGCAGGGCGCCGAGCATGGCGATCAGCGCGTACATCACGTAGGAGAGGTTGCCCATGACCGGCATGATGACGACACTGAAGGCACTGGCCTGGGTGGAGGACTTACGGAGCTCTTCATTGTGTACTTCGAACTCCTGTATGCTTCTGGCCTCGTGATTGAACACCTTGACCACTTTTTGGCCATTCATCATTTCTTCTACATACCCATTGAGATTCGCCAGCTGGGCTTGCTGTGAGCGGAAGTTCTTGCCGCTGCGTTTGCCGATATTGGCAGCCAGGAAGATCATGAGGGCCAGCATAACAATGACCAGGAGGGTCAGGAGCGGGCTCAGAATCAGCATCACCACGATACTGCCGGTGAAGGACAGCACGGAAAACAGCACCTGGGGAATTCCCTGCTGCAGCGCCTGGCTGACCATGTCCACGTCGTTCACGAACGTGCTCATGATGTTGCCGTGTTTGTTCTGGTCAAAGAACGCGATCGGCAGCTTCATCATGCGGTTGAAGAGGTCGCTGCGCATTCTGTGCGTGATGCTCTGTGAAAGTCGCATCATCAGGCGATTGCCCAGATAATTGGCAATAATCTGTACGGATACGATAGCGGCCAAAACATAGAGATACATGATCAGCTTATCGACATCCTGGTCGTAGACTACGCTGTTCACGATCGGCCGAATCATCGCGCCAAAACCGACACCGCCCAGTGAAGCGATCCCCAAGAGAATCAGTCCGATGATCAGCGTCCAGCGCTTATACTTGAAGTACGACAAAAGTCGCTTGATCGTGGCGCCGGCATTCTCGGCAACCACTCCCCGTACCTGGTAACGCTGCCCTTTCGACTTTTTTCCAGCCGAATCTACTGGTTTTTGATTATCCGTTTTCATTGGGCAATCGCTCCCTTCACTTGTGTTTCGTAAAGATCCTGGTAGACTTCATTGCCGGCCAAAAGTTCGGCGTGCGTTCCCATGGCCGTAATCTTGCCTTCATCCATAACCAGAATCCGGTCTGCCCCCTGGATCGAATTAATCCGTTGCGCGATGATAAAGGTCGTTACCTCACTGAGGTGTTCGGCAAACGACTTGCGGATTTTGGCATCCGTACCGGTATCCACTGCGCTCGTAGAATCATCCAGAATCAGAATTTTCGGTTTCTTCAGCAAGGCTCTGGCGATCGTCAGGCGCTGTTTCTGACCTCCGGAAAAATTGCTGCCGCCCTGTTCGACCCAGCTGTCCAATCCTTCAGGCAATTGACTGACAAATTCCCAGGCTTGCGCCTGTCGCATTGCTTCAATGATTTCTTCATCCGACGCAGTCGCATCCCCCCACTGCATGTTTTCGCGAAGGGTACCGGAGAATAGGGTGTTTTTCTGAAGGACAAAGGCTACGGCATTGCGCAGCGTCTCCAGATTGTAATCGCGCACATCTACCCCGCCGACTTTGACCTCACCGCGTGTGGAATCGTAGAGACGCGGGATCAGCTGAACCAGCGTGGACTTCGCCGAACCGGTCGAACCGATAATGCCGACTGTCTCACCCGACTTGATCGAGAATGTAACATCCTGCAGCGAATCCCCGCTGTTGCCGGCATAACGGAAGTCAACATCGGCAAACTCGACACTCCCATCCACCACCTCGCCAATACCGCCATCCGCCGGCGAATGCAGGTCCGCTTCCGTGTCCAAAATCTCCTGAATACGCTCAGCCGAGGTATTGCCGCGCGTCAGCTGCAAGAAGTACATAGACAGCATCATCAGCGACATCATAATCTGCATGCAATAGCTGATAAAGCTCATGATTTGGCCGGGACCCATCGTCCCTTCCATCACTTGCAAGCCTCCGAACCAGAAAATCGCGATCATACTCGCGTAGACCACCAGGTTCATGATCGGCATAATCGCAATAATAAGGTTCCCGGCCTTGATCATCGTGTCACGCACGTCATCGTTCCGCTGGCCAAAACGTCCGGTCTCATATTCTTCACGGACAAAAGACTTGATCACCCGGATCGATGTAAGATCCTCTTCGATCACACCATTGACGCGGTCGACATTCTTCTGCATCAGCCTGAAACGACTCTTCGCCATCAGCATCACCACAACAATGGTCACGGCCAAAACCGGCAGCGACACCGCGAAAATCAGGGCCAAACGCGCATTAATCGTAAACGCCATGAAAATTGCCAGCACCATCATCACCGGTGAACGGATCGCCATGCGCAGCGTCATCATCGTAACCATGGAAACCATCGTGCAGTCATTCGTCAAACGCGTAATCAGCGAAGGCACCGAAAACTTATCCAGCTGCTGAAAGCTAAACCCCTGCACCTTCTTAAACACTGCGTCCCGCACATTCGCGCCCAGCCCGAAACCGGCCGTCGATCCCATAAACGCGCTGACAGCACCGCTGATCAGCCCCCACAACGCCACGCCTACCATTATGAGGCCCAGGCGAACTACCTGATTCGAATCACGGGCCGGTATGGCCTGATCCACAATAATGGCCATGAGGAACGGGGCCAAAACGTCGGCAAGCACCTCGAGTACCATCATGATCGGGCTGAAAATCGCATACCACTTGTATTGGCGCATGTAGCGCCCCATCAATTGAAACATAGACACCTCACAAAAAAAGAAAAAGCCAAAAATAAAAGCACAACACTAAAAGTACAAAATCTCACAGCAAGTTTACCATATCCAACTGTCGCTTAGCTAAGGTAGCGGGAGGCAAATAAAGGTTTTGCGTCCGGGGGTGTTTGGGGGGAGCGGGGCGTGTATAAAAGAGCTGCCGCTTTCGTGTGAAATCTCACACAGTCGCGGCAGCTCTTCGTAATAATTCCGACTCGAGCCAATGTGTCTTAGGCTTGTTCAGCCAGAGGAAAGTGCTTTACGCCAGCTCAACCATGGACTCTTCCCAGACTGCAGGTGCTTCCAGACCCATAATCGTAACCAATGTCGAGGCTACGTTGGCCAGGCCGAAACTGCCTTCCTTGAAGCTCCAGGTATGTGCGGGATCTACCACAATAAACGGAACCGGGTTGAGCGAGTGGGAGGTCTTTGGCAGATCCGGAGCATCTTCAGACTTCTTCTTCTCGAACATATCATCGGCGTTGCCGTGATCTGCGGTGATCACCAATGTGTAACCGAGTTTCGCAGCTTCTTCGTAGATGCGGCCGAGAGCCAGGTCGACGGCTTCGACTGCCAGCTTGACTGAGCGGAAGACGCCGGTGTGGCCGACCATATCACCATTGGCAAAGTTGCAGCGGATGAAACCATATTTATCCTCGCGCATGGCGGAGATAACCTGGTCTGCGATCTCGGCCGACTTCATCCAGGGTCTCTGCTCGAAGGGTACGTTGTCGGAAGCTACTTCGACATATTTCTCATAGTTTTCGTCCACGTAGCCGGAGCGGTTGCCGTTCCAGAAGTAGGTGACATGGCCGAATTTCTGCGTTTCGGAGACAGCGAATTCGCTGACCTTCTTGCCGACCAGGTATTCCGTCAGGGTGTTGCGGATCTCAGGAGGGCTCACAAGATATTTCTTCGGGATGTGGAGGTCGCTGTCGTATTCGAGCATGCCGGCATAGACGACATCGGGGCGGCGGTGGCGTTCAAAATAGGGGAAGTTGTCATTGTCGAAGGCCATGCTGATTTCGATTGCGCGGTCACCGCGGTAATTGAAGAACACCACGCTGTCACCATCCTGAATGGTTCCGACGGGCACTCCGCCTTCCGCAATCACGAAAGGAGGCAGATCCTGGTCCAGACTGCCGGTCTCTGCGCGCAAAGTCGTGTAGGCCTCACCGGCAGATGCGAAGGTGCGGCCTTCGCCGAGCACGTGGGTTTTCCAGCCGAGTTCGACCATGCCCCAGTCGGCCTTGTAGCGATCCATTGTCACCTTCATGCGGCCGCCGCCTGAAGCGAAGCGAGCGTCGAAGCTGCTGTCATTGATAGACGTGAAATAGTCTTCCATGTCCTGAATGTAGGTCATGCCTGATGTGGGTGGCACATCACGGCCGTCAAGCAGAGCGTGGAGGCGGACTTTCGTTACCCCCTGGGCCTTGGCGTTCGCGA
>JAAYZH010000115.1 GCA_012514965.1 Clostridiaceae bacterium
ATGCCTGCCACAACCAACTCAGTAACACCGTTGGCGTTCGCGCCCGGTGTATTGAAGACGACTATGCCCTCCTCAGCGCAGCGGTCGAGCGGGATATTATTCACACCGGCACCGGCGCGGCCGATCACGCGGAGTGATTTCGGGAACACACTATCGTGGAGTTTTGCCGAACGGACCAGCCAGCCGTGAGCTTCCTGCGGCTCAGCGGTGATTTCGTAATTGTCGCGCAGCAGAGCGAGACCTCTATCCGAAATTTTGTTAATGCAGGCAATTTTTCTATCCATCAGAGGTTCTCCTTCTCGAAGGCAGCCATGAAGGCAACCAGTTTTTCGACACCGGCGAGCGGCATTGCGTTGTAAATGCTGGCGCGCATACCGCCAACACTTCTGTGACCTTTCAGTTCCAACAGTCCCTCTGCCTTTGCGGCAGCCACGAATGCTTTGTCCAAGTCAGCATTCCCGGTGACAAAGGGGACGTTCATGAGCGAACGATCTTCTTTGGCAACGGTGCCGCGGAAGAGTTTGCTCTGATCAAGGTAGTCGTAGAGAAGTTTGGCTTTCGCCTGATTCGCTGTCTGCATGGCTTCGAGCCCGCCCATATCCTTGAGCCAGCGGAAGACCTTGCCGCAAATGTAGATCCCGTAAGCCGGCGGAGTATTGTACAACGACTTGTTGTCAGCATGGATCTTGTACTGGAGCATGGTAGGGGTGCCCGCCAAAACATCCTCACGGATGAGGTCTTTGCGTACCACCGCGATCACGACACCGGCAGGACCGATATTCTTCTGCGCACCGGCAAAGAGCATGCCATATTGAGTGATATCAAGCGGTTCTGACAGGAAGCAGGAAGAAACATCCGCTACCAGATCTTTACCCTTTGTATCAGGCAACGTGTGATACTTCGTGCCGTAAATCGTATTGTTCTCACAGATATAGACATAGTCCGCGTCATCGCGCACAGCCAGATCACTGAGGTCAGGCAAATGGGTAAAGGTATCTGCTTCGCTGGAGCCCAAGATCTTAACATCGCCGTACTTCTTCGCTTCGCTGGCAGCTTTCTTCGCCCAGGCACCGGTGATCAGATAATCGGCCTTGCGATTCTTCATCAGGTTCATCGGCACCATGGCAAATTGCTGAGATGCGCCGCCTTGCAGAAATAGTACTTCGTAGGTGTCGGGAATTCCGACTAAATCACGCAAATCTTGTTCTGCTGTCTGGATAATACTCTCAAAAGTGGAAGATCGATGGCTCATCTCCATCACGGACATACCGCTGCCCTTATAATCTAACATTTCATTGGCGGCTTCTTGCAGCACTGCTTCCGGGAGCATCGCTGGACCGGCGGAAAAGTTATACACTCTGCTCATAGTCTTCCTCCTGTATAATTTCTACATTTTCTGCACATCGTTTTTGTGCATACGTAAGTTAATAGCACCGCGAGAGGTGTGCGTCAATTGCACCAGGGTGAATCGCTAAAAAAAGTTCGAGATAACGTAGCTTTGTGAACGCGAAACGGTGGTTTTTCTCCGCGAAAACGCGCAACATCATCGCTTTCTGCTGTCTCAAATCT
Source organism: Clostridiaceae bacterium (assembly GCA_012514965.1). GTDB lineage: Bacteria > Bacillota > Clostridia > Saccharofermentanales > Fastidiosipilaceae > JAAYZH01. Next base: position 1,570 of record JAAYZH010000115.1, read on the forward strand.
CCTTATTCCACAGGCTTAGGGAGTTTCGAAAAGACCCCGCCGACTACGCGGCCAAAGCGCTGCTGAAACGGGCAGAATCTCTGGGCGCAGACTAAAACGTTTTCTCCGCGACCGGTCCATCCACGAGAATTTGCATCGTTTCCTCTGGGATTACAAAGGTCAAGGGCATGAAGAAGCCTGGTACGGTTATTCGTACCTTCTTGTCAGCGGGGAATAATTCCAGGGTCAGCTGCAGCTCTTCTGCGCTCTCTGCGCCCCACGTATACACCTTATATATATAAGAGGCGTCTCCATCAGGGGCTTCGACCAGATAGCGCATTAAACCCGTCAGGTCCTGCCAATTGCCGCCGCGCCAGTCAAAGTCCTCAGGAAGCCGGGGAAGGGTATCGCCGCCTGTGGCGTTCTCGTCTTCAAACACAGACTTCAGTGATGCAGTCAATGCGTCCATAAAAGTCTCGATCTCATCCGGATCGCGCACTTCAGCAATCGTCTCACCCAGGCTATTCACAAATAATAAACGGCTGAAACTGCCCTGCTCTCCCTGCCCTCCCTTGTCAGGCCGGGTCTCGCGAGGAAGAGTCGTGTTGCTTGATCGATCAGGCTTGTTTGGATTATCAGGCTTATCCTGTCCGGTGTCCCGCTCCTCTTGATCGAACCCAAACGGCGAGAGCAAATCATCCTTGAGCCGCTCGCCCGCCTTCGTGACTCTGCGCCAGGTCTGCTCGATACGGCGTTCGATCAGGCGCATGCGTGCCACCGGGTGAAAAAAACAGCCCGAAAGGCTCACTGTCAGCAAAGCGACAGCCAGAACGATACTGATTCTGCGGATTTTCGACTCTTTCTTCTTGCCAGTAAACATATCCTGCCCCTCTCGATGTCTGCTCGTGTTTCAGTATAGCGAAGACAGCAAACAAATTCGTGAAATAGCCATGAATTTTTCGCTAAACACTTATCAATACTTGTGAAGTATACGAAATCCAGGCGCCTGTGACAGGGAACATTGTGTTTTCCAAATCAAATGACGTAGAATAAGTGAGCAAAATGCTAGAACAGAGGTATTTATGAAGATACAGACCATCACTCGTACAGTGCTCGCCGCTCTCCTGGTGCTCACCATGTCATCATGCCGCCAGGCCGCTCCCAAGCTCTCGGAATCCGTAGAGATCGCCGCCATGAAGGGTCCCACTGCTATGGGCCTGGCTCAATACACCACAGAGTCTCTCGAAGACCAGGGTGAGACCCCTGTCAGCTACAAGATCATGACCATGCCCGATGAAGTCGTGACCGACCTCCTTCAGGGCAAGCTGGATCTGGCCTGCGTACCGGCGAATCTCGCCGCCACGCTCTACAACAAGAGTGAGGGTAAGGTGCAAGTCGCCGCGCTCAACACCCTGAATGTGCTGTACTTCGCCACGAATAACGTCGAGCTCACCGATCTCAGCCAGCTGGAGGGCAAAACCATCTACTCGACCGGCAAGGGGGCCACTCCGGACATCATCCTGCAGACACTTTTGGCCAAAGCCGGGCTGACCATCGGCACCGACGTTACCATCGAATTCCGTACGGAAGCCACTGAAGTTGCCGCCTTGCTGCAAGCCGAAGAAGGCGCGATCGCACTGCTGCAAGAGCCCTTCCTCTCTTCCGTAACCATGAAAAATGACAAGATCAAGGCCCAGCTCAACGTCGACGAACTCTGGAAACAATACATGGGAGCTGATTCGCAAATCGTGACAGGCGTCCTCGTAGTGCGCAAGGACTTCGCAGAAGCCAACAAGGCCTGGTTCGACCAGTTCCTGCTTGATTACAAAGCTTCCGCCGAATGGGTCAACCAGAACCCTGCTGCTGCCTCGAAGATGATTGAGACCCAGGGCATCATCGGCGCAGCGGTAGCCGAAAAGGCTATCCCGAACAGCGGCATTACCCTGATCAGCGGTGAAGCCATGCAAAAGGCCCTCGCCCCCTATCTGGAGGTGCTGGCCACGAACAACGCCAAGCTCGTCGGCGGCAAGGTTCCCGCTGCTGATTTCTACTATATAGGGAAATAGGCGCATGAAGCTGCCGAGAACGTATTCGAGCAGCCCCCGCAAGTCCTGGAAATACCCCGGACTCGTGGGGGCTGTTTTTTTTGCGCTCGCTTGGGAGGCTTTGGCCCGCCTGGTTGGCAATGCCATCCTCTTACCGGGCCCTCTGGCCGTCACCCGGGCGTTGGGCTTGCTCGCGGTTCGCGCCGACTTCTGGCTCGCCTTGGCATTCTCTCTGGCGAGTGTCTTGGCTGGTTTTTTCACTAGCATCGTCTTGGCTGTGGGAAGCGGCCTTCTGAATCATTTTGTCCCGCGAACGGAAGCGCTGTTTGCCCCGATTCTCTCGATTCTCAAGAGCGCTCCTCTGGCTGCCCTTACCATCATCCTGATGATCTGGCTGGAGCCGAAGGCTATGCCTTTCGCCCTGATTGTCCTTGCCGTGACGCCTCCTGTCTACAGCAGTACCTGCGCCGGTCTGGCCGGTACCTCACAGAAGCTCCTCGAAATGGCTTTTGTTTTTCGTTTTCGGCGCAGTGACAAGATCAAGGCCATTTATCTACCTGCTTTACTCAAACAATTGTTGCCTTCTCTGGAATACACTTCCGGCTTGGCCTGGAAAGCAGGAGTCACCGGCGAGATTCTCGCTCAGCCCTTCAGACGTCTTGGCAGCGGTCTCTACGAGGCCAAAATCCTGCTCGAGAGTGCCGAAGTCCTGGCTTATCTGGCTGTAATTCTGCTCTTATCCTACGGGCTCGGCCGGATTCTGGAGCTCGCCGCACATCGTTTGTCTGCAGGTGCAAGTACTTCTGCGCAGCTTGTGGATACGCCACTGGAATCGCCTGAAGCGCTTCCAGACACCCCTATTCCGCTTGCATCCTCTCCTGCTGCAAGTATGACAGCCATTTCGGTGCGAGGGCTCACCAAACGTTTTGGGGACAAAGTTATTCTCAAGGATTTTGCTGCCGATATCCCGGCTGCTGCCGTCAGCGTCATCGCCGGCCCTTCCGGTCGCGGCAAAAGCACATTTTTCCGCCTCTTGATGGGCTTGTCTAGAGCAGATCAAGGCACAATCGACTTCCGCGATGAAATGTTTCCGGACGGCAATGTTCGCTTCGCCTGCGCTTTTCAGGAGTCCCGACTACTGGAGCAGTACACGGTTGCGGAGAATCTCCTCATGGCAGCCGGCTTGCGTAAGTCTGACCCGCAAACGAAGGTCTTTCTGGCTCACTGGGAACCGCTCATTGCCGAGCACGGCCTCCCCGCCGACCAGGCTGTCCGCTATTTTTCGGGCGGTATGAAGCAGAAAGTGTCACTGCTGCGCGCTTTGGCCTCCCCCTCCGACATCCTGATCCTTGATGAAGTTTTTCGTGAACTTGATCCCGCAGCTGAGGCAAAGCTGTTACAATTATTTTTAAGAGAAAAGGGTACGCGCACGGTCCTTTTGGCCACCCACCGCGGTGATCTGATCGAGCAAACAGCCGGAACTGTTATTTATCTATCAGATTCATGATAGAATAACTCTTAAAACGCAAGTGAGGTAATTGAATGAAAATCGCCATCTGTACCGGTTCGAAATGCACGTTTTACGGTTCTTCCCATATTATCGAGAGCCTGGAGGATCTGCAGGAAAGCATGCAGACCATGGAAGGCATTCGCGATGACTTTGTCCTGGAGATTGAGCTCCTGCCTTGCGAAGGACACTGCAAAGGCGACGAGAAAGTCGCTCCTCTGGTCTATGTGGACGGGGAAGCAGTCCCGATGGCAACCGGTCCCATGATCATGGAGCGCGTCCTGAACGAAGCCATGCGCATCGACTAGAAGACGTGCCTGTAGAAGACGTGCCTCCGCTACGCTGTTCCTTATTCAAGCAGGGAGAATTCCAAGTATGAGAGACTCGTACATCGATATCATCACCATTCGCCGTAAAGTATTCGCCAAGATCGCCCAGCTCGCTTATGAGGATGTTGACTTACTTCTCTTAAACCGCGAGATCTACGACCTCCTTCCCGGTGAGCAGGCGACATACCGCGAGAGTATCTTCCGCGAGAGAGCCGTGATTGGCGAGCGTCTCCGCATGGCACTCGGTCTCAATGCCCGCACCGCCGCTGAGACAGGCGCTGTCACAGAAGGCATAGACATCGTCGACATCGACCGCCTTGTCTATAACCGCCCGCTTGTCGAAGTGATCAAAATCGCCTGTGAAGCCTGTCCCGAGAAGCATATGATTGTCACCGACAATTGCCGTAAGTGTCTGGCCCATCCCTGCGTCAACGTCTGCCCCAAGAGCGCAGTCTCCATCGGCAAGCACGCTGCCATCATTGACCAGGAGAAATGCATCAAGTGCGGCAAATGCGTGGAAGCCTGTCCCTACCATTCCATCGTCACCACTGGCCGCCCCTGCTCTGAGGCCTGCGGCGTCAATGCTATCCATTCCGACTACCTGAATCGCGCCGAAATCGACGATGACAAGTGCGTGGCCTGCGGAGCCTGCATCACTGCCTGCCCCTTTGGTTCCATCGCAGATAAATCCCAGCTCTACCAGCTGATCCGCTCCATCAAACGCGGCGAGCCCGTCTACGCCATCGTTGCGCCGTCCTTCGTCAGCCAGTTTGGTCCTTTGGCCAAACCCGCCCAGGTCTTCGAAGCCATCCGCCAGCTCGGCTTCACAGATGTAATCGAAGTCGGTATGGGTGCTGACCTTACCACCCTTAACGAAGCAGTAGAGTTCCTTCATCACGTCCCTGGCCAGAAGCCATTCATGGGCACCAGCTGCTGCTACTCCTGGAAACTTATGGTGCAGAAGAACTTCACTGCGCAGAACGACCACATCTCCGAGTCCTCCACACCAATGATCTACAGTGCCCAGCAGCTTAAGGCACGGACACCCGGGGCTAAGGTCGTCTTCATCGGCCCCTGCATCTCCAAGAAGCTCGAAGCCCTTCAGGACAGTGTCAAGGACTCCGTCGACTTCGTCATCACCTTCGAAGAGCTCATGGGCATGTTCGTAGCCCGTGAAGTGGAGCCTTCCGCCATGCAGCCTCAGCGCGATCCCGCCGAAGCCTCGGCCACCGGTCGCTCCTATGCCTACGCAGGCGGTGTGGCGGCAGCGGTCACCAGCCGCATCAAGGAGCTCGATCCCGAGCGCGAAGTACGCTTCGAGTCGGTCGAAGGTCTCCACGATTGTGTCAAGCTGATGCGTTTGGCCAAAGCAGGCCAAAAGAACGGCATGTTGCTCGAGGGCATGGCCTGCACCGGCGGCTGTATCGGCGGTCCGGGTACACTGGTCCCGCTGGCGCGTGCCAAGAAAAACATCCAGGCCTTTGCCAAGGAATCCCCCTTCGCCTCACCAGCCGACAACACACATCTGGCTGCGGCTGACAAACCTGTTCTGTAGAGGAATTCCGTTTCGAAAAGATTGGGAGGCCGGCGAGAACCGGCCTCTTATTATTTGCTGGCGCGGCGGCGCAGCTTCGCGGCGGAGCAGGTCCTCGACTTCGCAAAGCCGTGGTGAGTTGTACCACGGCTTTGCTAGTCTGCGGAAGCTTGCCAGCGAAGCGATTTGCAGCATGTTCCTCTACAAAGAAAAAAGGAAGGAAGGTAGTCGCCCTGGTGACAAAAACGGAAGGAAAGATAGACGCCCTGGTGACAAAAACGGAAGGAAAGATAGACGCCCTGGTGACAAAAATCGTCCAAATCCGAGATTTGAGGTCGAAAGTAGTAGAAGATTTGACAGGTTCTGTCATTTCCAGTGCAAAACCTTGTCTTTCTTGAACACGTCAGGTGGGATTACAGCGATTTTTGTCATTTCCAGCGCTCCCTGGTGACAAAAATCGTCCAAATCCGAGATTGCTGTAGCTTGCTGGAGCGGAGGCGCAGCTTCGCGGCATCCACCGCAACAGCAAGCCTCAACACCTAAATTTCGTAAATCACCGCTTCGTAGGGTTCCATTCGATCACCCAGACGATCCATTCGTTTGACCCGCCCATGAGAGACATTCCCCAAGAGAACGCGGTACTTCCGTGAAGTAAAGGGGCGGAGTATGGCTTTGTCCGAAAGATTGAACTCGCAAAAAATACGTTTTCCCTTCTCTTCACGGAAATAGGCAAAATAGTCGCGCTTGTTGCCGGCGACGAAGCGGATGTTGCCAAAACGGAGCACATGGTGCGCATGGCGCAACGCCAGCAGCTGCCTTGTGTAGCACAGGACGGAATGTTCATCTGCTTCTTGCTCTGCGGCGCTCCAGCCGGGATCCGGGGCGGGGCGACAGAGCCAGGGCTCGACGCTTGAAAAGCCCCCATTATCCCCCGCAGTCCAAAGCATAGGCACACGGGCATGATCACGGGTACCGGCCAAAACACTGCCCCACGCCTCTTCGGTCCCCTGCTGGTTCTTGCGCTCAGCAAAGAAATTCAACGATTCTACATCTCGCAATTGGCTGATGTCTGTGAAGTCCTGATTGACGGCACCCAGCTCCTGTCCCTGGAAGAGGAAGGGTGTGCCTTTCATAGTCAGCTGGAGAGTAACAAGCAATTTGGCCAGACGCTCACGCCGGCGCGGATCCGGATTGACCTTTGACAACATGCGTGGATTATCATGATTGTCCAGGAATACGGACATCCAGTCGTTGCTGCCCAGGCGGCGGTGGTACTTCATGTAGTATTTCTTCAGGTAATTCAAGTCGTAACGATAGCGATCAAAACGCACGTGGCCGGGTGTTTCGAGGTGATCGAAGTTAAAGACCAGGTCGAGCTCGCCCCTGTCCTGGCCGGTCAAGAGGCGACCCATCTCAAGTCCCACTCCCGGCGTCTCTCCGACCGAGAACGCACCATAAGGGTCGAAGGCTTCGCGTCGCAGCTCGCGCAGATGACGGTGCAGCCGCGGGCCGTAAAAGTAGTTTTCGATCCCATAGTATTGCATCAGGCTGCCTATCATGGCATTGCCATTGGGCAAGCCTTCCCGCTTCGAGATGTAGTTGATTACATCGAGGCGGAAGCCGTCGACGCCTTTGGCCAGCCACCAGCGCACCATCTCCGCGATGTCCTGACGCAGGGGGGCGTGCTCCCAGTTGAGGTCCATCTGCTTGGCCGAGAACAGATGCAAGGCCCAGCGCTCTTGTTCGCGGAACCAGCGCCAGGCGGGCCCGCTGAAGAAGGAGACCCAATTGTTGGGCGGAGTTTCGGCGTCGCCTCTACGCAGAAAGTAGTACTGCCCGTAGGGTCCTTCCGGGTCGGCCAAAGCGTTCCGGAACCAAGCGTGCTCATCAGAGGTGTGATTCACTACCAGGTCCATGATCAGTCGCATACCGCGAGCGTGTACGCCGGCCAGGAGGCGGTCGAAGTCTTCCATCGTGCCCATCTCGGCCATAATGGCATGGTAATCGCGAATGTCGTAGCCATTGTCGTCGTTGGGAGAATCATAGATAGGTGAAAGCCACAGCGCATCGACTCCGAGCGCTTGCAGATAATCGAGTTTACTGATTATGCCGCCCAGGTCACCGATGCCGTCACCGTTGCTGTCGCAAAACGAGCGCGGATAAATCTGGTAGAACACGGCTTCTTTCCACCAGGGGCGCGACGGATCGGGATTCTTGTCGGAGGGCAGATCCGGCTCGTTGTCCAGAAGCCAGTAGAGCGTGTCCCAAAAATCCTCCGTCACGACCTTGCTGAGAAGTTTTCGAACGGTACCGAGGCGCAGACTGCCGACCAGAGCATTGTCGACCAGCCAGGAGGGTTTGGCCAGCTGCAAGAATACCTTATCGATCACATCACGACCGACCGGATGCTCGTAGACGTCCTGTACTCTGCTGTTGTCGTCGATCCGCACGCTAGTCCTCCTTCAGCAAACGAGCCTCCGTTGCCTGATTGTCACGCAGGATTTTGGCATAAAAAGCCTCGTCGATCTTGTAATACTTTGTGATGATCACATAACAGGCCGCAACGAGGACGGTCGGAATCGCCATCATAAAGATCTTGAGAATCGAGACATCCCTAGCGGTGAGGTCCGCCGCGCTCTCCGCACCCTGTATGCGGCTCGCAAAGAGCGAAAAACCGACCAGGGCATTCGCCATAGCGTTCGAGACCTTGTAAATCAGCGGCTGCAGCGAGAAGGTCACACTCTCATTGCGTTTGTGCAGCTTCCACTCGCCATATTCAACCGCATCAGCTATGTACATCAGCATCAAGAGCTGGATAAAGGATTGCCCGACGAAGATCAGCACCCCTGAAAACCCGATCGGCAGCATGTGCATGGGAGAAACAAAGAAACAGATATAGCCGAGAATCACCATCGCAATCCCGAGGCCAAACAGCTGCGCGCGCTTCCATCTGCGCGACAAAAGCGGGAAGACTGCCAGGCCGGACAACTGCGAAACACCCAGAATCAGGGCAAAGATCGAGTACATGTTCTCATCGCCAAAAGCGTACTTGAAGTAGTAGATCCCCAGGCTGGCGGTGAGCGTATAGCCGCACATAAACAGCAGCATCGCCCCCGTAATCACCATGAGCTGGTCATTCTTAAAGATAATGCGGAATAGTTCGCTGAAGCGGGTTTTCTCCTTCGGCCCCGCCACGATCTTCTCCTCCTGCGTCCAGAGCAGCGTAAACATCTGAAATCCCAGCATCAAGACCGCCGTGATCACGGCCAAAGCCGTCCACCCCTTCTGTAGACTCCCTGTCAGCCCGGCCAAATAGTTCGTCACTGGTATCAAGGCCACAACCAACGCAAACATACCCACATTCGCGCAGATACGAGCCACCGAGCCGATCTTCTCCCTCTCCTTCTGCTGCCTCGAGAGTGCCGGAATCATCGACCAGTAGGAGATGTCATTGGCAGTGTATGAAATTTCCCAGCCAAAGTAGAACAGCGTAAACACAATTACGAAAGGCACGCCTTTCAAACCGGTATCCACAAACATCAAAACATGGAAAATGGCCCAAAGCACAGCCCCGCCCAGCATCCATGGCTTGAACTTGCCCCAGCGGCTGCGCGTATTGTCGACCAGTGTACCCATAAACGGATCATTCACGCCATCAAACACCCGCATAAACACGATTACACCGGTAATCATGGCCAACGTACTGTTCGAGACGTTCAGTACATCCGTTGCGTAAAACATCAGGTACATGCTGACCATGGCTGCGGTCATGTCACGGCCCACCGTGCCCAGGCCAAAGCCCCAACGGTTCCGCCAAAGCTGCTGCTTCGCCATTCTCGTGCCCCCTGCTCTAAAGCGTTGAATTGTAAATCTTCCTTTATGTTATGGCACCGTACGCGATTCGGCAAGAAGGCTTCGTGTGAAGTGCGTAATTTCGCCAATTTCGCCGCATTTCGGGGCTGGTTACGGCGAAATTGGCGAATGATATTGGGGTCGGCGCCGTCCGCCGGCGACGCCGGCGGGCGCGGGAGCCGGGTGAAGTGGAGCGCAGGCGACGTCGGCGGGCGCGGGAGCCGGACGAGGCGGA
>JAAYZH010000116.1 GCA_012514965.1 Clostridiaceae bacterium
CTGACCATGACGCTTATTACGATGTGCTTGGCCAGACCTTCGCCTCTGGCGAACTGCCCGACGTAGTCCTGCTCGGTTCCACCTATTACGCCGGTTACGCTGGTGAAGATGTTCTCTGGGACATGACAGAGGTATTTGAGAACTCGGATTTCAATGCATCCGGCCGTCTTAAAGCACCCGATGTCATCGAAGGTGTCAAGATTGATGGCAAGCTCTTTGGTATGCCTGTTACCCGCGGCAACGGCTGCGTCACCTATGTCAAGCAAGACTGGCTGGACGCAGTTGGCATGGAAGCACCGACCACATATGCTGAATATCTGGCGATGCTCGAAGCCTTTACTACCGGCGATCCGGACGGCAACGGCGTGAACGGCGACACCTATGGTGTATCTTCCGCCGGCATCATCGGCAAAGAGTCTCCTTTCGTCAACTACCTGCCTGAGTTCTATCAGGACGCTTATCCTTCCTTCTATCAGAAAGAAGATGGCACCTGGGCGGATGGTTTCCTCGATCCTAACATGGAAGCAGCTCTGCTGCGTTTGAGAGAAGTCTATGAGAAGGGCTATTTGGACAAAGAGTCTCTGACGAATGGTACGAAAGACTGCCGCAACAAGTACTACGAAGATAAGTTCGGCGTATTTACTTACTGGGCAGGCAAATGGAACACAAACCTCAAGGTCAACTTGGAAGCCAACGACCTCTCCGGTGAACTTGTGGCTCTCGAGCCCATTGCGGAGCTGGACGCCTACATCGAAAGAACCCCACCTGTCTGGACGATTACCGCAGCTGCCGAGAATCCTGAAGGCGTTTTCAAATATTTCTTTGACTCCATGTTTGATGGCGACAAGGTACAGACCCTCTGGACTTACGGCGTTAAGGGTATTCATTGGGACGACAAGGCCGAAACCGTAGTCGAGAACACATATGCTGAAGGCGAATTCCATATGCTGGAAAGTCTGGAAATCCCGGGCACACAATACACGACTGCTCACATCGATCCGCTGCTCAGCATCGGCAGTTTTACCGGTAGTGATCCCGGCGCCGCGCAGATCGCAGCCGAAGCTACCAATTCTCAGACTGTCTTCAACGAGAACTCGGTCCAGGCCAAGATTGTTGTTGCTACGGACGAGATGAGCCAGTATAACGGTGACCTCACCACTCTTAAGAATGAGATCGTTGCCAACGTGGTTACACAAGGTGCTGATTTCGCGGCCGAAATGGCCCGCTTCGAAAAAGAAGGCGGCAAGAGCTGGTCCGACATGATCGTCGAGTCCCTCAATAAAAACTAAAATCCTACTGTAATCAAGGAGCCGTGCCGACGCGCACGGCTCCCATCTTCCTACAAGGAGAGCAACACTGTGAGCCGATTAAAGAAAGAGAATCTAACCAGAGCCGATGGCAGCGTTATCCAGATGGGCCAGGCCCCGCTTGGCGTCAGGATAAAGAAGTATATTCCCTTCTATTTTATGTTCTTGCCGGTCCTGATCTTCGCCATTGTTTTCTACTACATACCGATGTTCGGCATCAGTCTGTCGTTTACCGAATATAAGGGTGTCAAGGATCCTGTGTTTAACGGCTTAGAGAACTTCCGCAAAATGTTTTCCATGCCCGGATTCTGGGCAGCGTTTAAGAACACACTCTTCCTGAGCACGGTCAAATTGCTGATGAACACGTTCATGGCGGTTGCTCTGTCCTTGCTCCTGAACGAGATTAGCAATCTCCACTTCAAGAAAATCACCCAGACCGTCGTTTACCTGCCTCACTTTATGTCCTGGGTTGTGACGGCATCGGTTTTCGGCATGATCCTCGCCCCTAGTCAGGTGGGCCTGGTAAATAATCTCCTGACGCAAATGGGTGTCCTCCAGCAGGGCTCGGAAATCTACTTCCTGGGCGACCAGAAGTGGTGGACTCCGATCTACTTTATCATCAACATTTGGAAAGACACGGGTTGGGGTACCATCATCTATATGGCCACTTTGACCAGTATCGCACCTGAGCTTTATGAAGCAGCCTCCATTGACGGGGCCACACGCTGGCAGCAACTGCGTTTTGTCACCATGCCGGCACTTTACAACACGATTATTACCGTTTTGATTCTGAATCTTGCCAAAGTCATGAACCTTTTCGAATCGGTTTTCGTCTTGCAGAACAATGCCGTTATCCGGCAGTCCGATGTTTTGCAGACCTATATTTACACGCAAACCTTTAACAGCGGCGCCCTCCCGAATTATGGCTATACCACAGCTGTGGGTCTTGTAAAATCCCTGGTTGGCTGCGCCCTCGTGCTGATCTGCAACTACGCAAGTAAAAAAGTCCGCGGCCGCGGGATTGTCTAAGGAGTGTAAAGATGAATAGAAAAAAACTCACTACTGGAGATGTGCTTGTCTATGCCGGGGTAATCCTGATTAGTTTGCTGATCATTATCCCTTTGTACAAAGTACTGATCGACTCCCTGGACCTCCGCACCGCCTACGGCATGAAGCTTTGGCCCGAGAAATTCGGCCTGGATGGCTACATCTCAGTCTTCACGAATCCGACACTGTATGAGCCCTTTCGCATTTCTGTTGTTACGACCGTGATCGGGACTCTGGTTGCTCTGACTCTCTCCACCTTGGGTGCCTATGTGCTGATCCAGTGGGATATGCCGGGCCGCAACTTCTTCGCAAATCTCTTGCTCTTTACGATGATCTTCAACGGCGGCATGATCCCGACCTTCCTGGTAGTCAAAGAGCTTGGCCTCTACAACAATCTTGGTTCGGTTATTCTGGTACCAGCCATGAATGTCTATAATCTTGTGCTGATGCGCAACTTCTTTGAGTCCATTCCGCACAGCCTGTTTGAGGCGGCAGATATTGACGGCGCCAGTCCGATGACGATTTTCGCCAAGATTGTGCTGCCTTTGTCCAAAGCCGCGCTGGCCTCCATCGGTCTGATGTTCCTGGTCGCCTACTGGAATGATTATACAAACTTCAAAATCTACATAACGAACTCGGACTTCTATAACTTCCAGATGAAGCTTCGCAGTATCATCCTGGGCAGTGACCTTCCCACAGCCAGCGGCTCGGCCACGGCCAATACGGTTCAGAATGCTGCTATTATCACAGCGATTCTGCCATTCATGGTCATCTATCCCTTTGCGCAAAAGTATTTTGTCACAGGCTTGAATATCGGCGCAGTAAAGGAATAGTGCTATGATTCCGGAGCATCCGCAAATTGTCTGGGCGGGCGACTCAACCGTCGCCCTCAACCACTTCAAGAGTTTCCCGCAAACCGGACTCGGCCAGGGGCTGCAACTCTATCTCAAACAATCCGTGCTGCTGCTGAATCTCGCGGTCAACGGGCGCAGTACCAAGAGCTTCATTGATGAACAGCGGTTGGCTGATGCCTACTTCGCCCTGAACGAAAATGATTTCTTATTCATCCAGTTCGGACACAACGATCAGAAGGCTGCAGATCCCGCACGTTACACGGATCCGCAAAGCGAGTTTCGCGACAACCTTTATAAATTTCTCAGGGTGGCGGAGGGCCGCAAGGCTCATCCTGTCTTTATTACGCCCGTGACCAGGCGCAGCTTTGGCCCGGACGGCCGGCTTGAGGACACCATGGGGGAGTATCCCTCGGTTGTACGGAGTGTTGCCCGTGAAACAGGAACGCCGTTGATCGATCTATACAAACGATCGACTGCGTACGTTGAGCAACTGGGACCCGAAGCTTCTCAGCTTCTCTACATGAACTTCCCGGAAGGTTTGTACCCGAACTATCCGGACGGACTTGAAGATAATACGCATCTCACGGTCGAGGGGGCCAAAGACTTCGCCGGCCTGATTGCAGATGAGCTTTGGCAGATCGGAGACCCGTACCGAGCCTTATTGCTGCCAGAAGTCGAATCACGCATAAGAAAGTATTCATTACAGGAACAGTAGGAGGTAGAGAATTGACGGATTTACTATGGCTGCCGGGCAAAGAAACCGGCATGTACGCAAACCCGATCCTCTTTGCCGACTACTCCGACCCCGATGTCATCCGCTTCGGTGATTATTTCTATTTGACAGCTTCCAGTTTCCAGTACACGCCGGGCTTGCCGATTCTGCGCTCGACGAACCTGGTAGACTGGGAGCTTCTTACATATGCGCTTCCCCGGATTCCGCAAGAGCGTTACGCCTTGCCGCAGTTGTCACAAGGGGTGTGGGCACCGTCCATGCGCGTGCACGATGGGCAGGTCTGGATCTTTTACGGTATGCCTGATGAGGGAATCTTCGCTGTACAGGCTGCGCAGCCTGAAGGTCCCTGGTCGGAACCGATCCTGATCCGGGAAGGGAAAGGCCTGATCGACCCCTGTCCGCATTGGGACGAGGCCGGGAATGCCTGGGTCGTCCACGCGTATGCGAAAAGCCGCATTGGCTTCAAGAGTGTGCTGGGCTGTTTCCAGTTTATGGCTGCAGGTCAGCCGATGGAGGGCGTTGACCGCTTGATATTTGATGGAGAGGCAACGCAATTGACGATTGAAGGGCCAAAGGTCCACGAACGCAACGGCTACCTCTATATTTTCGCACCAGCCGGCGGCGTAAAAACCGGCTGGCAAACAGTCCTGTGAGGCCGCTCGGTCTGGGGGCCTTTCGAAGAACGAGTTGTGATGGATCAGGGCAGCACGGAGATCAATGGCCCGCACCAGGGGGCCTGGGTCGAGGACTTTGCCGGAGAGGACTGGTTCGTCCACTTCCAGGACAGAGGTGCCTATGGCAGAATCACGCACCTGCAACCCATGCGCTGGGAGAATGACTGGCCGATCATAGGCAACGCGGCTCCCGGGGCGACCAGGGGTGAGCCGGTCCTGGTCCATGCGCTGCCGAGCGCCAGACTTCCGCAGCGGCAGCCCTTGAGCCTGCAGGCTTCGGATCCTTTCGCCGGTGACGAGCTTGGACTGCAATGGCAGTGGTATGGTAATCCTCCCAAGCAGGCTTGGAGCTTCGATGGTGGCTTGCGGCTCGCTGCACAGAACGCGGACCGAAACCCCGCGTTCTCTCTCTGGAACAAGCCGAATGTATTGACACAGAAGCTGATTTGTCCGGCCTGTGAAGTCGCGGTCGATCTGGATGCGCAGGCGCTTGCCGACGGCAACGCGGCCGGCCTGGCACTCCTAGGCGCAGCGTATATGGCCCTGCGTGTCCGGCGTGAAGCAGGTGTCTGCACGCTTGAACTTGTTCAGGCTGCCGAAGCCGGCGCGGAGGAACTTCTGCAAACGCTCGAGCTCAAAGAACCTGCCTGCCGGCTCAGCCTGCGGATTGCTGAAGTCGACGGCCAGCCTTTGGCCCGCTTTGGCTATACAGCTTGTGAGGAAGAGCATTATTTTGACGAAACATTTGTGCCTCGCGAGAACACTTGGACCGGGGTTAAACCGGCTCTCTTCGCGATCA
>JAAYZH010000117.1 GCA_012514965.1 Clostridiaceae bacterium
GAGCAGGTCGCGTGCTTCACCCTCGTTTAGCGGCACCAACAACCATTCATCCAGAATGAGCAGGGGTATTTTCTTAAGTTGGCTCATGAATTTTTTATAAGTCCCCTGCCCGCGCGCGACAGAAATGTCATTGAGCAGTTCCGGCAAACGAATGAACTTGGTCTTGATGAAGTTGCGGCAGGCAGCAACACCTAAAGCACAGGCCATGTACGATTTACCCGCCCCGGATGCACCCAACACGATGACATTATGCTTTTCATGGATGTAGTTGCACGTTGATAATCGCATAATGAGAGACTTGTTCAGCTTTCGATCAACATGGTATTCGATGTTCTCGATACAGGCGTTCCGGTCTGAAAATGCCGCGATCTGCAGCAAATGCGTCAGTTTGTTGTTCTTACGCTGATTCCATTCGGAGTCGACAATGAGGCCGAAGCGTTCTTCGAAAGTCAGTTCTGCAAAGGCAGAATCCATAATCTGGTGATTGAATGATTCGGCCATAGTCCGAAGTTTCATGTCCTGAAGTTTAGTGGTGGTTGTCGCATTGATCATTGCTTCGTCCTCCCATAGTAATCCGCACCGCGGACAAAGCCGTGGTCTGCAACGTTTTGATGGTTGAGTTGAACCTCTGGTTTTTCGTCAGCAACCTTGTCAAAACCTGACTTAAGGATCGTAGCGATGTTCTTGTAGCTGGGGTTGGGTGTGTAGCTCAAAGCCTTGGCGCAAGCGGCTTCCAGACGCCCCAAGGAGTATCGGTCAGCCAGCTTGAGCAAGGCCATACAGGCACGATACCCCTGTTGCTCAACTTTATGCGATGCCAAGATGGCTTGCACAACGGCTAGGGTACGGGGTCCAACATTGTTGGCCCAGTTGATGAAACGTTCCGCATTCCATTGGATATATTGCTTGTGGTCATCCGGCATATGCTCAATAAGCGTGCTGTATTGACCGGCGATGCCGTATAGCCTGGGGTGAGAACAGATCCGGTGATTGTGGTAGAAGACTTCGATGATATTTCTAGTCACCCGGACATCGACCTGATGGCGGATGTACTCGTACGGAACCGAGTAATACATTTTGTCGACGGATATGTGATAATTGAACTGCACGGTAGCGATTTTCCAGGTTGCTAGCTCGTACGAAGAAGCCGGTAAAGGTTGGAGCAAAGGTTTTTCTTCTGCCATGAAGGTGCTCAACCGACTGCCGGGTTTCTTCTGAAAATCCTTGCTGTTGAAGCTAAACAGCCACTCGAAAATCGCCTCGTTCAGTTCGTGTAAAGAAAAAAACTTCTCATGCCTTAGCGCCGCCAGAATCCATGTTGAAATGACGCCGACTGCGCCCTCTATGCTCGGTTTATCCTTAGGTTTGCGGACCCAAGCAAGAATGACCGCCATCTGGTAGTGCTCAGCCATTTCGTGATAAGTCCTGTTGATTTCAGAGGTATGCCAGGAAGCCTTGGTCGCACCGGTTTTAAGATTATCTGGTACTACTATCCGAGTTGTGCCACCCAAAAAGCGAAATGCATGGACATTCGCAGTGATCCAGCTTTCCAAGTTCTGAGATGGGAATGCCTCGACGTACGCGTGCTGACTGTTGGACAAAGCAGCAACAAAAACATAAGCGATGATTTTCTCGCCGCTTTCACGGTCGATGGTGTGAGCAGTTTGACCTGCCCAATCCACTTCCAACTGTTCGCCGGGCTTTCTGGAAATGTGCATCGTAGCTTTGGTGGTAGCGGCATATTTGCGGTAATAATTGCTGAACTGCGTGTGTTTTGAGCGGAATTTGCTGCGTCAGGCGACACTTTTCGCAGTACTCATGCCACAGTAGAGTCAGCGTGACAATGCTTCAGGCAAGCTCGCGATGGATATGCTCGCAATCAGGGATGTTACGAGATGATAACTGCTGTTGAAGTTCTGGATACAGACGCTCGTGCAGATCAGCATTGGTGAGTTCGCGAACCTGATCCCAGAAAAATGACTGTTGCCGGGCTCGTTCCAGCACTGTCGAAACGGTGTTTCGAGAGCAGCCGCAGCTGACGGCGATACTCCTTTGACTGATTCCTTGGCTGTGAAGCCGCAAAATCTCGCGATATTCGGTCATGTGAATGACCTCCCTGTTGATATTTACACGCTTAGGCAAGCGTCGCATACTAACAGTCTACTGAATTACAGACAGTGCTATTCTAGATGATTAGCATGGTGGCTCTACTCGATTAACAGGGTGGCTTAATTTCATTTAATCACGTTTACACACCAGATTGTACACACTGCAAATGGATGGTAA
>JAAYZH010000118.1 GCA_012514965.1 Clostridiaceae bacterium
TCCAGATTCCAATGACCCGTGCGCTGCAAATACTGCATGCGCAGAGCTTGTAAATGCTGAGCCTGATAATCGATTACAACGAAATCCGCCTCGGAGCCGACCGCCAAGCTGCCGATCTTGTCTTCGAGTTTGAGGGTGCGGGCCGCACCCAAAGTGATCATATAGAATGCGGTTAGGGGATCCAGCGTACAGCCTTGAAGTTGCTGAACTTTGTAGGCTTCATTGAGTGTTTGCAGCAAGGAAAAGGATGTTCCGGCACCGACATCCGTGGCGATGCTGGTGACCACCCCGTGTGTTTTGGCCCGCCTTAGGTCATACAAACCGCTGCCAAGGAAAAGATTCGAGGTAGGGCAATGCGCAATACTTGCCCCCGTGGAGGCCAGCCGGTCCAGCTCCGAATCCGAAAGAAAAATGCCATGGGCAAAGACGCTCCGGTCCTTGACAATCCCGGCTTGTTCGTAGATTTCCAGGTAGTCCCGGCAACCCGGGAAAAGCCCCAGCGTAGTCGCGACCTCATCACGGTTCTCGGATAAGTGCGTCTGAATGTAGGTTTCAGGATACTCTGCGTGGAGGCGACCGGCCATTTTCAGCTCTTCCATATCACAGCTGATCGCAAAGCGCGGCGTGATTGCGTAGAGACAGCGCTCTCGCTTGTGCCACTTCCGGATCAATGCCTCGCTCTCCGTGTAAGCCTCCGCTGCGCTGTCCTTAATTACAGCAGGCGCGTTGCGGTTCATGAGGACTTTGCCGCTGATCATGCGCATATTCCACTCAATCGCAGCCTCAAACAGAGCCTCCGCCGAGACAGCACTCTCGGCGGCAAAAGCCAGACAGGTAGTGGTCCCATTTGCCAGCAGCTCGCGGACAAAATCGCGGGCCAGTGTTTTGGCCAAAGCAGCATTCTGAAGTTGGGCCTCAGCAGGAAATGTATAGCGCGTGAGCCAGTCGAGCAATTGCCGACCATAAGAAGCGATAATCTGCATTTGCGGGAAATGAATATGGGTGTCGATAAAGCCCGGCATAATCAAGCGGCCTGTGTAATCGTGAACCGCAGCGCCGGGATACTTGGCTCGGAACAAGGCATAAGGCCCGACCTCAAGTACGCATCCGTCCGCCCCTGTAACAAGCGCGCCATCTTCCAGATAACGCAGCGCCTCCAAAGTCGTCTCTGTTACACCAGGGTCTTCCAGGAAGTCCAGAATCTGCCCTCGAAACAGCTTTTCGCCCATGCTTCAGCCCTCCTTGGCGTAATGAAGGATTGACACGCCTGGCTGTCTAGATCTATAGATTAGGGTGTAGGCAAAGTCTTGCGGAGCTTGATTTTTGCATATACGATTGGGCCCAGAAACGTGCAGAGCAACAGTACGTAGATCCCGAGCGTGCCGAATATCTCCATGAAATTCCCGTTGCCGATGCCGACCCCGAAGAAATACAAGCCGACAATGAGTGTCCAAATAACGCCCCTGCGGACTGCGTCAGCCAAGGTCTCTGTCTTGAGGAGCATGGCAAACACGAACGTCACCAGCGTTGCCGGCAGAGCCGTCAAGAGGAACTCCCTGTTCATGACTTGCTGAAAACTCTCCTGACCGCCTTCTACGTAGTAACCGAAGGGAATGGTTACCAGGAACTCCATCAGCACAATTGCGACTAACACCACTACGCCAAACAACACATCCATGATGAGCTTCTTCATATGCAAGCCCCCCTTGAGGAAGTATTCCGTCTCTCTCTTCAGTTTAGCACCTTTGCCTGTGGGCAGAACGGAAAATTTCACCGAACGCGAGCCAGTCAGCGAAGACTTCCCGCTTTGCCCTGCATGGCCAAAGCATTGCCAAAAAGACCATGCACTACACCTGTGAAAGCTGCGATTACAGCTGCTGCCAAGACCGGAGCAGTGCCCACCAAGATTAGTCCGGGTGCGTCATCCCGCTCGGCCAGCAAGAAGATAAAAGGCAGTAGAACCGCATGGACCACACCGGCGGCAATCACCGCATTGCGGACCGCTTTCACCGCCTTGAGTGAACGTTCCGAGACCATTGCGCTGCGCTCAATGCTGTTCAAAAAACGGAAACCGTGAAACAGACTCACCAGGAGACAAGCTGCTGAAGCGTACAATCCTGCAATAATCGTGTATAGCAAACCTGAATATTCCGGATTAAAAGGATTCGCAGGCAGCCAAAGCAGGCCCACCCCGCCCAGAGCCACAATGCCCGACGCAGCAAGCAAAATCGCTGCTTTTAAAAATAGAATCAAACCCTTCATGAATCCCCCTGACTATATGTCACAGCTGCTCGAGTAAATTATCGTAAAACAATTCTATCCTATTCTGCAGCAAACTGTTGCCCAGATAGATAAAATGCAAGGGTCTCTCAATCTCGAAACCCTCAATCTCTAGATAACACAGTTCACCCCGTTCCACCTCCTGCCGCGCTACTCCCTCATACATGAAGGATACAGCGTCGGAGCTGCGCAGCACTTGCTTGATCACGCCAAAACTGCTGATCTCGTGCACACTCAGGGCCGAAAGCAGCGAGTCATTATTCTGGTAGAGATAGTTTTCGTAGATCTCACGCGTGCCCGACCCCTCTTCGCGCAGCAGCAGAGGGAAGCGATGAATATCTCCCAAGCTGCACGTCTTGCCGGCCAAAGGATGGCCCGCCCGCGCCACCGGGTGAAACTTTGTCAGCAGAAATTCGCGCACGTTGAACAAAGACTTGTCGAAGATTCCCTCAATGAATGCGCACGAAAGCTCATTGTGCAAGAGCATTTCAATAATGGCCTTGGTGTTCTTCACTGTTACAGAGGGCAGGTCCGCCTGTCTAGCCAGGTAGGTACTCAGATAGGGCGGCAGATAATAATCCGCAATCGACAACGTCGCGCCCACCTTGATCGGCGTCTCTACTTTTGCCATCTGTGCCAGGAGCTGTTCCTCATTGGCCAGCTGCAAATTCGCGTAGTGATAGAGAGCCTGACCCTGTGCTGTCAAATGTATCGCCCGACCGCGGATATCAAAAAGGCGGCAGGCGTAGTGCTCTTCCAGTCTCTGAATCTGCTGGCTCACAGCCGGCTGAGTCAGGTGCAGCAGAGCGGCTGCCTTACTGTAACTGCGCTGCTCCACCACCTTCAGGAAAGTGATCATTTTGCTATCCAGCATATTCCCCTCACTCTTCTCATAAATTTATTTTATCTATAATAATTTTATATAATTTTATTTTATCACTCTTCAGCGCTAGAATCTCCTGAGTACAAGAAGCGTCGCTCTGGCGCTGCCGTTCATTCGCATGACTATAGACGAGGTTATTATGAAGAAGCTTTTGGCCTACATCCCAGGCTTATCGATCAGCCTGTTGATCGCTCTTTCCGCCCGCTTGCTCGAAGACTTGCTGCCCGTGCACTTGGTCGGTGCCTCGGTTTTGGCCCTATTCATCGGCATGCTGTTGCGTCCGTTGATCAAACCGGACCAGAACATCACTGCCGGCCTCAAATTCACTTCGAAGAAGGTGCTGAAATTCTCCATCGTCCTCCTCGGCGCTTCACTCAGCCTTGGGATGATCCTGCACGTCGGCCGACTCTCGCTGATGGTCATGGTCTTTACCCTGCTCACATGCTTTGGCGGCGGATATTTCGTGGGCAAGTGGCTGGGACTCGACTGGAAGCTGTCCAACATGATTTCCGCGGGAACAGGCATCTGCGGCGGTTCCGCAATCGCAGCCATGGCTCCGGTAATCGAAGCCGAGGACAAAGACATTGCCTACGCCATGTCGGCTACCTTTCTGTTTGATATGGCGATGATCGTACTCTTCCCCATCATGGGCCGCATGCTCGGCCTCAGCGACATGGCCTATGGACTCTGGGCCGGAACTGCTGTCAACGATACCTCCAGCGTGGTCGCCGCCGGCTACGCCTTCAGCGAGGCAGCCGGGGACTTTGCCACCATGGTTAAGCTCACCCGAACCCTGTCGATTATCCCAACCGTCCTCGTTTTCTCCCTCATCCAGGCTCGTGTTACGGCCAAAGCCCAGCTTGCAGACGGTGAATCCTCTCCGAAAGTGAAACTGAGCTCGCTCTTTCCGTGGTTTATCTTGGCCTTCGTAGGCATGTCCATCTTGAATAGTTTCGGCGTCTTCTCCCCTGCCTTCGCGTCTGTGCTAAAGGAGATCAGCAAATTTCTCATGGTTGCATCCCTGGCCGCCATTGGCTTGAATACAGATTTCAATGACTTGCGAAAGGCGGGCTTCAACCCCATGCTGCACGGCTTCATCATTTCAGCATTAGTAGTGATTGTGGCGATAGTCGTAGAGTATTTTATGGGCCTGGTCTAGCTGGTCCTCGTCTCCCTTCGTGAGCTTTGCAGGTCCTCGCCTGCACGCAAAGCCCCCCTTCGTGTGCTTCGCAGGTCCTCGCCTGCGTAAACGTGTGGTGGTTATATCACACGTTTTCTTGTCTGCGTAGGCTTGCGTGCGCAGGGGAAAACGAAGGGGGATTTCCCCACGTAGCGCAGGGGGAAATGCTGAGGAGGATGATTCGGAATCTGGATACTAGCTTGTCTGCGTAGGCTTGCGGGCGAGGGGGTGCTGCGAAAGGTCTTCGCCCGCAAAAGAGAGAGAGGGAGGGGAGGGGTGTGACAAAAACCTTCCAAATCCGAGGTGAGAGTCCGATTACAGCGGTTTTTGTCATCCCGAGGGGCGGGTCGGATTACAGCGGGTTTTGTCATCCTGAGGGGGGCTCCCTGACAAAAA
>JAAYZH010000119.1 GCA_012514965.1 Clostridiaceae bacterium
AACTAAATTGAGTTTAGCACGAAGGAGCCCTGCGGCCAGGTGCAATGCTCACTCGCGTTTCAGATAATTCTCACAAAGATGCAGGCTGAGCACGTTCGGCCTCTGTCAGCGCCCGCCGAAACTGCGTTTCATACAGTTCCGTGTACAGGCCGCCGGCCCCGACCAGCTGGCTGTGCACACCTCGCTCGACAATTTCGCCATTTGCGAGGACGAGGATCTCGTCTGCCGCCAGCACAGTCGAAAGTCTGTGCGCGATGATAATACTGGTGCGCGAGGCGATTAGGGGCGTAATAGCTTCCTGGATGAGATTCTCCGAAATCGAATCCAATGAAGAGGTCGCCTCATCGAAGATCAGAACCGCTGGGTCTTTCAAGAGTACACGCGCAATCGAGAGTCGCTGCTTCTCGCCGCCCGAGAGCTTGAGGCCGCGGTTGCCGACCATAGCGTCGTAACCGTCGGGCTGCCGGCTGATGAAATCGTGGATGTGAGCCTTTTGGCAGGCCTCGATCAGCTCTGCCTCGGTCGCGTCAGGTTTCGCATACAAGAGGTTGTCGCGGATCGTGCTATTGAAGAGGTAAGCATCCTGCGTTACTACGCCGACGTTGCTGCGCAGATAGGTAGTATCTAGGCTTCGCACATCTATGCCGTCGAAGAGAACTCGCCCCCCGGTGACGTCATAAAGCCTCGGAATCAAATTAATAATCGTGCTTTTGCCCGCCCCGGAAGGACCGACAATCGCGATACTTTTGCCGGCTGCTAGCGTGAAGCTGACGTTTTTGAGGATAGGCTGCTCGGGATCGTAAGCAAAACTCACGTTGTCCAGCGTGATTCCACCATCGGTCCGCTGCGGCGTGATCGCGTCCGGAGCATTTCGGATCTCCACCGGCAGATCGAAGTACTCAAAAATCCTCGTGAACAAGGCCATGGAACGGATCCAGTCCACCTGAATATTCAGGAGCGAGTTGATGGGGAAATACATTTTGCCCAACAGCGCCACCAGCACCGTGATATCACCCACAGTAAGGCTCGAATCGTAGCGCATGATCAGGACTCCGCCCAGCAAGTAAATCAGCATCGGACCGATGCTCGCAAATGTACTGATCGCCACGCGAAACCAGCGGCCGGCCATACTCTCGCGGATATTGAGGTCGATCATGCTGCGGTTCGCCTTCTCATAGCGCCTGTACTCGTAGTCTTCTTTGGTAAAGAGTTTGACCAGCATTTGGCCGCTCACCGACAGCGTTTCATTGAGTATTCCATTAATATCGTCATTTAGCGCCTGCGACTCACGCGTAAGAGTCCAGCGCGTTTTGCCCACCTTCTTCGTGGGCAACACAAACAAGGGCACGACAATCAGCCCGACGGTGGCCAAAATCCAGCTCTTGCGATACATCGCCAGCAGAGCCACGACGAGCGTAATGGAGTTCGTCAGTATACTGGCAAGTGTGCCCGTAATCACCTGCTGAACGCCTGCGATATCACTCGTCATCCGCGTGATAATATCCCCTTGCTTGTTCGTTGTAAAAAAACGATGTGACATAGCTTGCAAGTGCTGAAACATACTGTTGCGCATGTCAAACGTAATGTGCTGCGCGATCCAGGAATTCAGATAGCTCTCCAAGACGCCGATCAGGTTGCCGCCCAGCATTACCGCGAGCGAAAGCCCGATCAGGCTGATCAGAGCCTTGAGATCCCTGCCGATCAGTCCCTCGTCAATGATGCGACCGGTCAGGATAAATGGCAGAAGATTGAGGACAGCCGAGAACCCGATCGCAGCCAGCACAAGCAACATCTGTTTCCAGTATGGGAGCAGATAGCCGCCGATCCGTCGCAGCAGTTCGAGCGTCACCTTCGGGCGGTTCGCCTTCTCTTCTTCGGTCAAGAAGCCGCGTGCTCCGCGGCCCGAGCCGCCACCCTTCATTTCCATGAGTCTTCTCCCCCGTTCTGTTGGACAGATCCCGACAGCTGTTCCAGGCCCGCCGCCAGCTTTTCGGCCAGACACGTGAGCTGACTGCGTTCTTCTTCGCTCAAAATCGCCGCAGCTGTGGCCAAAAAAACGCCTCGTTCTGCGCGAACACTTTCAAGCAAATCCTTGCCTCCGGGGAGCAGCTCCACCTGGAAGGAACGCCTGTCTTCGCGATTGCGCATCCTCCTGATGAGTCCCTCCTGCTCCAACGCAGCCAGCTTCTCGTTTAGTGAAGCCGGTCGAACATCCAGCGTCTTTGCCAGCTCACGGGTGGTGATTCCGGGGGATTTCTCCAATATTCGGAGTATGCGGAAGGCCGCGCGGCCGTGGTGAGGCTGCGTACCTGACCGGCGCCGCAGCTGTCGCATAACACGGTCCAGTGCCGCGAAAAGGTTATCATGGTTATCTTTACTGGTCATCGTTTACGCTCCTTATTCTTCCTGACCGGGCTGATTGGGCCTCACTCCGATCCTATTTTGCGCATGCCGATTGGAATTTTCCGGGGAGGTACGTCTTCTGCCTCACCGGTCAGTTGCATCGGTTTGCTCTTCTGTATTACTTTTATGACAGGTACCTGTCTTTTGTCTTTCTTAGTTTATAACAGGTACCTGTTGTTCGTCAACATTTCTTGCTGCCAACCTCCGCGGCCGGTCCTCCGCTGTTCTCTCCGGAACAGTAAAAGCCGGGAGCATGCTGCCATGCCCCCGGCCCTGATTCATGCTGTGAAAATGGAACTGACTCAGGCTCTGGTCGCGAATTTGCCCTCTTCCTCAATCCGCTTGTTGAGTTCAGCCAGATAGAGCTCTTCGTCGACAGGCAGCTCGACTTCCTTATCCAGCCAGCTGGACAGGTAGCAGGCATTGGCGAGATTGACGCCGTTGATGCCGTCGCTGCCGGCGGCCAGCAATGGCGAACCGGTCAAGACATGAGACGCGAAGTTCTCCAGTACGGTGGCATGCTGCACACCCCAGCCGTCTGCATTCTCGATAACTTCCGTCGTGAAGAGGCTGTTGCCGGAAGTGTTGCTGCGAGTCAAACGGGCAACATCCATCATGCTCATCGTGGAATTCAGTTCCTTCTCGCTCTTGATGAAGCGATAGACCGTTGCGGTCTGGCTGCCTTCGACGACGATTTTGCCTGCGTCGAGGTCGATTTCGAGACGATCGGTGCCGACCGCGTCATGAGTGCAGGTGATAAAGCTGCCGGTAGAACCGTTAGGATATTCAGTGACGATTGTAACGTCATTGTCGACAATGATGTCACGCTCGAAGCCGTACTTGATCTTGGCGTAGACACGGTTCGGGATGCCGCAGATCCATTGCCAGAGGTCAAGCTGATGGGGGGCCTGATTCACGAGTACGCCGCCGCCTTCGCCGCCCCAGGTCGCACGCCACTCACTCTGCTTGTAGTAGGAGTCCGGACGCCACCAGCTGTTGATGATCCAGCTGGAGCGGCGGATCTCACCGAGCTCGCCGGATGCGACCAGCGCGCGGATCTGCTGGTAGAGCTTATTGGTACGCTGATTAAACATAATGCCATAGGGCACATCAGGATGGGCTGCCGCGGTCTCATTCATGAGACGGACAGACTTCGCGTCGACTCCGGCCGGCTTCTCAACCATTACAGGGACGCCATGTTCCAGACAGAAGATTGCGATCTCGGGATGCAGATAATGCGGCACAGTGGTGACGATTGCATCGACATCCTCTGACAAGACCATGTCTTTCCAGTCTTTGTAGAAGGGAGTATTGGGGAATTGTTCCTTGCACTTCGCCTCGACAGCCGGATCGATGTCGCAGAGAGCACCGAGCGAGCTGAATTCAACCGAAGGAGCCGGCATGCCGAAGAAGCTGCCTCCTGTCAGAATGTTGGCATACGCAGAACCTTGCGCACCAACGCCGATGAGACCATAACGCAGTTTTTCCATAAAATGATTCCTTTCTTTTTGTGAAAATAAATAGTTGCAGTAACGAATTGTCTAAAACCATGCTATCATATTTGATCAATTTTAGGCTACATATTAAAAGTTGTACTGAAATTTTTGCCCCCAATACCTAGATTGGATACTGTCGCTGCTCTGTCTGATCAGAAATCCACTTGTACGTCGTAACTTCATCGAAAGTGATGTCGCGGCCAAATCGTCCGATCCCGGAAGTTTTCTCGCCTCCGAAAGCAATCCCCGGCTCGTCGTTGACGCTCTGGTCGTTGATGTGTACCATACCGGTTTTCCAGCCCTGCGCGAAACGGAAAGCCCGTTCTTTACTCGCACTATGCACAGCTCCGCTCAGACCAGCCTCCGTATCATTCGCAATGCGCAGCGCATCCGCCTCATCCTCGGCTATGATCAGGTTCGCTACGGGACCGAACATTTCCTGCTGCGCTGTCCAGGTTTGGTTCGTGGCCTTGATAACATAGGGATAGACCAAGGTACCTTCACGACGACCCTCAAGCAGAATCTCAGCGCCTTCGGCCTCGGCTTTGGCCACCCATTCGACGACTCGCTTCGCCTCCCCTTCATTGATCAACGGCCCGACCAGTGTGCTTGGAACGGCAGGATTTCCGACCGCCAGAGTCTTGGTCAGCTTGACAAACTTCGCAGCAAATTCGTCAAAAATTGTGCGGTCGACAATAATGCGATTGGCAGACATACAGATCTGACCGCTGTGGAGGAAACGCCCAAAAACAGCCGCCCGAACCGCGTAGTCGACGTCAGCGTCATCCAGAACCACCACAGCATTGTTACCGCCCAGTTCGAGCATGGTCTTCTTGACTTCGCGACCGGCAACTTCTCCGATACGACGTCCGACTGCTGTAGATCCTGTGAAAGAAATGACATCCGGGATCGGGTGAGCATAGAAAGCATCGCCAATTTCGGAGGTCTTGGGCACAATTACAGAGAAGAGACCAGCGGGTACACCTGCTTCTTCGAAAATCCGGGCAATCAGGGTGCCGCCGGTGATCGGAGTACTGGAAGAAGGTTTCAAAACAACGCCGTTGCCGGCAGCCAGGGCTGGAGCGACGGTACGCATGGCAAGGAACATGGGGAAGTTGAATGGACCGATTACGCCTACCACTCCTACGGGTTTGCGAATTGTGTAATTCGTCTTATTCGGCAGCAGTGAAGGGCTGACCGTGGTCTCCAGCAAGAATGGATAACCGGCTGCGCGGGCAGTCACGCCAATGCAGGAATCCAGTTCGATGTGTGCTTTAAGCACCGTGGAACCTGCTTCATGAACCAGCCAGTCGATTATCTCGTCATAACGGGTCTGCATGATCTGGACAGCCTTGTTCATGATCGCGTTGAACTGGTAAGGATTCGTCCCTGCCCACTCTAGCTGCGCCGCAGCAGCGCTCTCATAGGCTTCATCGAGATCAGCCAGGCTGGCTGCCTGAAACACCGCCAGCTCACTGCCGTCGTAGGGATTCGTGTCAACGATCTGCGCACTTCCCGCGCCCGGCCGCCATTCTCCGCTGATGTAGTTGAGATGTAAATCACGATATGCATCCATAGTATCTCCGTCCTTTCTCCTATCTGTCTGCTTGCAAGCTAATCATGTGCAAATTCATATGGTAACCTGTATTATAGCATAATATTTATCGCATATTCCTCTGATTAGCTGTGCATTTTGTCGTAAGTGAAGGCAGTGCACAGCGGTTAAAGTTGTCATTCAAGCGACTTTTTCAGTGGCTTCTTCTCAGCTTGGGTTTGCGCACAAAAGTTTGAAGGATCTGTGAACTTCAGCAGATAGTCGACTTCTGCCACAGATTTGCCATGTTTGGGGACTAAAACAAGAACAGATAAACCAAGGGAGGCGATATCATGAAAGATTCGATACACAATAAATATTCAGCCAGAAGAATTCTAGCGTTCATCACGACTTTGACTTTGGCAGCAGGCCTCGCCATCTTGACAGGCTGTAACACTACAGATACGACAGGCACCCCACTGACGAGCAGCGCAAGTCAAGCTGTTTCTGCGAGCAGTTCGGCCTCACAAACTGAGTTGGCGACTACAA
>JAAYZH010000016.1 GCA_012514965.1 Clostridiaceae bacterium
AGTCGAGACGGATAGCGGAGCCGGCTCTGATGAGTTAGCGGTTCTTCTGGCATTTTTCTTCATTCAATTGACCTACATGCGTTCAACTGTGCGAATTCCCAAAATACCTAGGGTCGTTTGCAAAACAGACACAAAGGCAGCACATAAAGCCAGACGGGCTTCTCTTTGCTGAATATTGTCGGCCTGCAGAATCGGCATCTGGTTGTAGAAGCGGCTAAATGCTCTACAGACGGTCATGACTTGGCGGGCCAAAATTGACGGCTCGTTGTTATCCGTTGCCTGCTGCAAAGCGATGTTCAATTGAGCCATTTCTCGGCAAAGTGCGAATTCACTGTCAGAACCCAGACCTGCGGGAGAAAGTTGCATGGCTTCCTCAGGCGTTACGCCGCTGCGGCGCAGAATACTATGCGCTCTGGCGAATGCGTACTGCATGTATGGAGCGGAATCACCCTCAAAGTCCAGAATATCTTCCCACTCAAACACAATATCTCGCTCGCGTCCGCTTCTGATGAACGTGTAACGTACAGCGCCCAAGCCAATCGCTTCCGCCGTTTCGTTGATTTCTTCTTCCGACATAGGAACTTCACGGCCGTTGTTATTGGCGACAATGATCTCACGGGTTTTGCTTACCGCTTCGTTGAGCAGATCTTCCAGGTAAATCACATCTCCGCTTCGAGTTGAGAATTTGCGATCGCCGGGGAATTTAACCAGACCAAAACCGACATGGACGAGATTTTTTGCCCAGTTGTGGCCGGCTTTGGCTAAAACCGCGAAAACTTGTTTGAAGTGCAGGTTTTGCGGCAAGCCTACTACATAGATGCATTTGTCAAAATTGTACGTCTCATAACGGTAGGCAGCCGCAGCCAGGTCACGGGTCGCGTAGATCGTCGACCCATCTGATTTCAAGACGATACACGGAGGCAGGTCCAACTCATCTAGTTTGACGACTCTGGCTCCCTCACTGGTCTCTAGCAGACCCTTCTCCTCAAGCTCCTTTACTACTGCGGGAATTTTGTCCGAATAGAAAGACTCTCCATTGTAACTGTCGAAATGGACCCCCAGACGCTTGTAAACGCTCTCAAACTCTTTCAGACTGAGATCCCTGAAGCGTTGCCAAAGTCTATATTCATTCGCTCCACCCTCTTCTAGGGCCTTGAAACGGGCTCTTGCTTCCAGATCCAGTTCGGGCCGCAGCTCTGCTTCCTTATGGAAACGAACATAGATACGGAGAAGCTCTCCGATCGGGTCCGAGGTCAGTTTCTCTTCGTCTCCCCAGAGCTCGTAAGCAACAATCAGCTTGCCAAATTGCGTACCGTAGTCACCAAGGTGGTTAAGTCGAACTACGTTATACCCTTGGTGCTGATACATTTTGGCCAAAACATCGCCGATGATCGTTGAAAATGCGTGACCGACATGGAAAGGCTTCGCTATATTCGGCGAAGAATATTCAACCAGAATGGTTTTGCCTTCACCTATACCTGTATGCGCGAACTGTTCGCCGATCGCTAAAGCCTCCCCGACGAAATCCTGACAATAAAGCGCACGATTCAAGAACACATTCACATACGCGCCTGCATTCTTGATGTCAGAAATATATTCCGGAAGCTCAGTCAGCTGATTCGCAAAGTCTTCAGCGATCTTCTGCGGAGCCTTGCGCAACTCCTTTGCCATACGAAAACAAGGCAGCGCGAAATCTCCCATATCTTCCTGAGGCGGCGTTTCCAAATTACCTTCAACCATCTGCGCGTCAAGGTTCAATGTTTCGGCTAAATACTTTGCAACAAGTGCTTTATATTTCATGAGAACTTCCTCCTCGGAAAATAAAAATAAGTAAACTAACTATAACTTTTCCCTGAATCTTTCGCAACAAATCCACTCGTTTCTTCTGTTTCCGCTATAATGGGTAAATCATGGACGGAAAAGCAGATCGGAGACCACTTAGATATGAAATGTCCCAAATGCGGTATCGAAAACGGAAGCAGAAGTGTTTGCCTTAAGTGTGGAAACTTTCTCAACAATAAGAATGTTCAGCGCGAAACTGACCCTGAGATTAAGAAGCAAATGCAGAGAACCAGGCGCAGGCTAGTCCTGAAGAGCTGCACCTCATCATTTCTCCTCATGATTGTTGCGTTCGTTGGGATCAGCGCACTCATGTTCGCGATATTCTATTTTCTTTTTCGCGACATGGAATGGCCGACTGATGCAGAACTCTCAAGTGAGATGGCTTCTATTCAGGAGAGCGAAGCAGCAACAGAGTCTGTTCCGGCTCAGACTACCGTCACAATCGCTGACTAGGCCGGTAATTACCCATAAAGATGAAGTTGGGGCTGCCTCATTTTGAGACAGCCCCAACTTTTTATTAGGAGGACCGGATTAGCTCTGTAATAGTTTATCGTAGAGATCGATATACGCTTGTGCAGATGTTTCCCAACTGTAATCACCTGTCATACCATTGTATACAAGCTTGTTCCACGCCTCAGGATCATTGCGATAGAGTTTCATCGCATCCTTGAGCAGGAAGAGCATGTCGTGCGCATTGATATTCGGGAAGCTGAATCCATTCCCTTCGCCGGAGACCGGATCAAATGGTGTTACGGTGTCTTTGAGACCACCGGTACCGCGCACCAGAGGTACATTGCCGTAGCGCATAGAAATCATCTGAGATAGACCGCACGGCTCAAATACAGACGGCATCAAGAAAATGTCACCGGCAGCATAGAGTCTATGCGACATGTCATTGCTGTACATAATGCAAGAACGCATGTTGGATTGGTGGCGACGCTCAGCCTGACGGAATTCGTTCTCATAGTAACCGTCACCGGTTCCAAGAAGAATAAACTGACAGTCTTCTTCCATCATTTCATCCAGGACACGCAAGAGGAGATCCACGCCCTTCTGGTCGACCAAACGAGTAATCATGGTGATCAGCGGAACATCGGGTACACGTTCAAGATCCATGGCTTCTTGCATAGCGCGCTTATTGGCTGCTTTGCCCTTCGCGAAGTCTTCAATCCCGTATTGTTTCTCCAGAAACTCATCTGTTACAGGATTCCAGACATCCAGATCCAGGCCGTTGAGAATACCGTGCACCTTGTATGAGTAGTTGCGCAAAACTCCGTCCAGACCTTCGCCATAGAAAGGCAGGAAGATTTCTTTCGCGTAGGTCGGCGAGACGGTTGTAACCATATCACTGTAAACGATGCCCGCTTTCATGAAGTTTGGGACACCGTCTTTCAGAATGCCATAATCCGTCATGTAGCGTGACGGCAAATCCATTAAATCCGCGATCTGATTGACGCCGTGGACACCCTGATATTTCAAGTTATGCACGGTATATACGGTACGCATGTCCGTAAAGTAACCATGCGGACGGAAGTGCGCGTCTAACAGACAGGGAATCATACCCGTCTGCCAATCATGACAATGGAGAACATCCGGGTAGAAATTCATTGGCGCACCCAACGCATCCAGCACAGCGCGCTGGAAGAAGCTGAAGCGCTCAATGTCATAACTATATTCGGTATAAATGCTCTGGCTGTTGAAGTAAAATTCATTGTCGATAAAGTAGTACTGAACGCCTTCGTGTTCCATCGAGAAGAGACCGCTGTACATGGAACGCCAGCCGATCTTCAGTGTGGTCCAGCGCATGAAGGCCAGCTGTTTAATGTACTTCTCTTTGATCTGTCGATACAGAGGCATAATCACCCTGCAGTCCAGACCTTGAGCATTCAATTGTGAGGGTAAAACCCCCACAACATCTGCCAAACCACCTGTTTTCGCAAATGGTGCGCATTCAGATGCGACCATCAATACTTTGGTTTTTGTCATATAGTTGCCCCTTTCCCTATGACAACGGGATAAGCGATCTGCCCCATCAAACGAGTGTTTTGTCTGATCGTGCAGTCTTTGTCGATAATGACGTGGTCAAGTTCGACATTGTCTCCGATTGTCACGCCTTGGAAGATAACCGAGTTTTTAATCTTGCAGCCTTTACCAATGCTGACCCCGCGGAAAAGAATGGAGTTATCAACATCGCCGGAAATCAGGCAGCCGTCTGAAACCAGACAGTTCTTGACGGAAACACCCTCTTGCAAATAAGCAGGAGCTTCGTCTTTGACCTTCGTGTAAACGGGGTCTTCACCCCAGAAAATTGCTTCACTGACCTTGGGATCAAGCAAAGCCATTGAAGCCTTGAAGTAAGACTGAATCGAATTGATTCTCAAGGCAGGCTCTTTGAATTCAAAACCTCTTATGTCAAACAAGTCGCATTTACGTAGAATCAGTTCGGTAGTTAGATTGGAAACACCATGCGCAACTGCGTCGGCCAAAAGGTCCACAAGCAGCTCTTTACCCATTACGAGCACACCCAGTGAATTCCGGTTCGAAGCAGGCTTCTCCGGATTCATGACAACGTCTTTGACCTTGCCACGCCGGTCAATATCAAGAATGACATTCGAAGAGCCATCGACAATGCCGTCGCGATTGTACATGACCGTGATGTCTGCACCGGTTTCGATGTGTTTGGCCATCAGGTCCGAGTAGTCAGCCGTAAATACGACATTGGAAGAAGCAATGATTACATACTTGTTCTTGCCCGAGCGAATGAAGTCAAGGAGCCCCTTGAGGTCATCAGATTCGTTGTAATAATTTTCTGATGTGAGGTACGGAGGCAAAATATGCAAACCCTGGTTCTTGCGATCCAAGTCCCAAGCGCTGCCTGTGCCCAAATGGTCCATCAGAGATTTGTATTTGTTGAGAGTAGACACACCCACCAATGTTATTCCTGAATTGACCATGTTCGACAAACCGAAATCAATTATTCGATATCTTCCTGCAAAGGGAACAGCTGCCAGAGCCCTTGGGTGAGAAAGTTCACTCAACTGCACTCTTTTATCATCTGCGAGAATAATTCCTGTAGTGTCTATAAACATTTAAAACCTCCTCTTACCGTACAGCTACGCTGGCTTCTACGACATTGTCTTCAGCAGAAATGCCTTCTATTTCCTGGACCATACAATTGACCGGAACCTGCGCATCTGCTTTGACTGTTATACCGGAACTGACGACTGCGATGTCGTGCGTGCAATACTTATTAGCGTAGGG
>JAAYZH010000120.1 GCA_012514965.1 Clostridiaceae bacterium
TCGAATACTGCTGTGTTTTCTGCGCAGAACTTATCCTTGTCTGCCTCGTCAATTGTTTGCATATTTGTCCTCTTCATCTTCGCTGATAATTGCCTCAGCACCGCTGATTATTTCGGTAAGTTCTGTTGTGATTTGCTTTTGGCGGAAGCGGTTTCGTTCGCGGTTGTATTTTTGCAGCAAAACATCTGCATTCTTCGTAGCGCCTTCCATCGAAGTCATCCTCGAAAGCTGCTCGCTTGCATAGGCTTCTGTAAAAATGCCGTACACCATCGCATAGAGATAGGTGCCAATCAGATAGCTGATAACTTTTTCTTGATCGCCCTCGATGACAAAAGGCAACATCAGATCTTCATCGGTTTGACGGTCTACCGTCTCGACTTCCTCATGGTGGCTGCGAATACCTGTAGCTTTCGCCACATCGCTGGCCATTTTCTTGCGTTGCTTGTTTTCTTCTTCTCGCTCATGCTTGGTTTTGGTAACCCATAACATACCTTCCGCATCGATCGGCAGGAGTCTTGTGTAGAGTGCTTCGATGCTGATTGCAGTGTCAAGGCGACAGTAGACCATATAGACCTCAGAGGCTTCGCCACTCTGCATATCATCCAGAATCGCATCCGCCAGATCCATAGAACGATAGTAGGTGGGGGTGTCGATTGAGAAAGAAAATGATTCATCTACAAAGAACCCTGCTCTCGTCATGTGGTCGCGACCGATTTTGCCGCAGTGTTTCATACGAAAGAATATATCTTCATAGCCCTGTTGGCTTA
Organism: Clostridiaceae bacterium; assembly: GCA_012514965.1. Taxonomy (GTDB): domain Bacteria; phylum Bacillota; class Clostridia; order Saccharofermentanales; family Fastidiosipilaceae; genus JAAYZH01. The sequence continues at coordinate 768 of JAAYZH010000120.1, forward strand.
ATTTCTGGCGGATAATCTCAACGAGTCTCTCTGCGAGTGACAAAATATTCACGTTATAGGTGCCGGAAAGACCCTTATCACCGGTCAAAAGGTATAGATCAACTGTATAACGTTCTTGCTTGCCCGCACCCGGAAATTTCAATTGCTGAGTCAAAAGGCGCGGTGAACGTTTGGCCAATTCAGCCATAGTAACTGCGCTAAGCGTAATGAAAGGGTGCGCCATCGCCTCTCTGTCTCTGGAATCTCGCATTTTTACGGCACTGATCAATCCCATTGCCTTGGTGATTTTGCGGATCTCCGAAATACTACGGATTCGCTTGTTTATATCTGTAACCTGTTCCATAGACTAACTTCTTTCTCAAGCTATGCGGTCAAGACCGATCTAGCTGGCAGAGCGCATGGTCATCCACTGTTCGACATAGGCACGATAATCCTCTTGGATTCGAGCGTACAAAGCTTCACTCACTTTGTCACACATCTCAATTTCCTGCAGAAGACTCTGGTTGTCCATGCGGATTTTGGCCAGATAGTCACGCAGAAATTCATGCAACTCATCAGGCGTTAGATCCCGGTAAGCATTGTGGATCGCAAGCTGCAACAAGAACACAGATTCCGCCATGCTGCGCGGCTGACCCTGGCCTTGTTTGAGGACTTCCGTCAGTCTCACGCCAAGCTCAAGACTACGCTGTGTCTCCGAATCGAGGTCAGAACCGAACTGGGCAAAAGCTTGCAGCTCACGATATTGAGCAAGCTGGACGCGAAGCGGACCCGCAGTCTTGCGCATTACTGACTTCTGAGCATCCCCGCCCACCCGAGAGACCGACAAGCCGACATTAATAGCCGGTCTCTGTCCTGCAAAAAACAAATCGCTCTCCAGATAGATCTGACCATCCGTGATGGAAATGATATTAGTCGGAATGTATGCGGAAATATCACCGGCTTGCGTTTCCACGATCGGTATTGCCGTCATCGAACCGCCTCCGAGCTCCTCTGCAAGTCTTGCGGAACGTTCCAGCAAGCGCGAATGGATATAGAAAACATCGCCGGGATACGCTTCGCGGCCCGGAGGTCTGCGCAACAATAACGAGAGTGCGCGATAGGCCTGGGCATGCTTGCTGAGATCATCGTAAATCACCAATACATCGCGGCCTTGCTCCATGAAGCCTTCGGCAATCGCGCAGCCTGCGTAGGGAGCAAGATAAACTGCAGCGGCTGATTCAGAAGCGGATGCCACAACTACCGTGGTATATTCCATGGCTCCAATTTCACGAAAGAACTGAACAAGGGTTGAAATCGTCGACATTTTCTGCCCGACCGCGACATAAATGCACTGCACGTTCTTTCCCTTTTGGTTGGCGATCATATCACGAGCAATCGTGGTTTTGCCAGTCTGGCGGTCACCGATAATCAATTCGCGCTGTCCTTTACCAATCGGGATCATCGCGTCAATCGCAGTAAAACCGGTATAGATCGGTTCATTGACTTGCTGGCGCTGGGTTACGGAAGGAGCGGCAGTCTCGAGGTCTCTCCTGGGCGCATAATCCGGTATGGAAGGTCCATTGTCCAGTGGTCTGCCCAGAGCATCCACTACCCTGCCGATCATCGCATCTCCGCAGGGAACTTGCGCAGTACGATAACTGCGGCGGCAGTACTCCCCTGAACGAACTGCACTTTCTGACCCCAAGAGCATGATACCGGTTTCGGAAGGTCCCAGATCCATCGAAACGCCTTCAACGCCGCTATCGAAAATCACGATCTCATTGTTCATCACGTGGTCGAGACCGTTGCTGAAGACAATCCCATCGCTGGTGCGAATCACCTGCCCGATTTCCTCTACTTCCGGTTTGTACGGGACAACCTGCTCTGTAGGAATACCGGCCTTGAGCTGCTTTTCGATTTCGGCAAGTTTTCGTCTCAGGCTGGTATCCAGCCGCCGATTATCTACAAACAGCACATAACCATCCAGAAGTTCCGGATCGAGCTTGACGCTGTATTCCGTCGCTGGGAAATCGCCGTGAGGCGCAAGGATTTCTTTGATCTCTGTTTCGGCCAGAGGTTTGGCACTGATTAATTGAATGCTAGTCAATGCGTCTCACTCCTTTGCCGCAAGAATCTGGCCAAGCAGCTGCTTGACACTGTCTTCTTGCGCATGTGCGGCCGATTGATTCTGCAGGAGAAGTCCTAACAGTTCGAGGGACACGGTCTGCGCTTTACCTTCAATCAACCTTTGCTGATCCTCTTGAATCTTCCGCGCTGTCTTCTCGGCTTTGGCTACAAGCGCATCAGCTTCCGCGCGGGCAACGGCAAGAATTCTGTCACGCTCAGACTGCGTTTCAACGAGCCTCTGACGGAATTTTTCTTCGTATACACCGGCTAGCTTCTGTTCTTGTTCTTCAAGAGCAGTGCGCATTTGGTCTAATTCCGCACTTTTACTCTCACAATCTGCTGTAACATCCTGGACATGCTCCATACGAGTGTCCATGATTTTTCGCAACGGTTTATATAATATTGTCTTCAGCAAAAACCAAGTAACCAAAAAGCCCAGAACGGCTACGACAGCTGTCGCGGCATAGCCTGCCAGATTTTCAGGAGAAAACAATTGAACCGCCGCTTGTATGGGCGTGGAATACATTGCTTACCTCCTAAAATACGAACAAAAGCAATAAAGCGACAACAAGAGCGTAAATCGCACAGGCTTCGATAAAGACGATCGCCGCCATATAAAGGCCTTGAATTTTGCCTGCCATTTCCGGCTGGCGAGCCATTGCGTCGAACGCATGACTTCCTGCCATTCCGATTGCCAAAGCGGCCAAACCCGCAGCCAATGCTACACCAATTCCTGCAGCTAAAGCGATAATTCCTTGATCCATTCTCTTATCCTCCTTGAAATCTATCTATTTATATAAACGAGAAGTTTAGCTGTAATTGATTTCAGTAAACAGTACTCGTGATCCTCATGATCTGAAACGATGCTCTAAGCGATGGCCTTCTCGTTGGTTTCTGCCGCTGCTTCTTCGATATCGTGTATCTCTGCCTTCTCAACGATCTCGCCGATGTAGGTCATCGATAAATAAGCAAAGACCAGAGCCTGGACAATTCCGTCCCCAATGTCAAACCACAAGCCTAAAATCTGCGGCAAAAACAAAGGCATAATCGAGTGCAGGAAGGTAATCAGAATACTCGCCCCAAAAATATTTCCGAATAAGCGGAAGGCCAAAGAAATTGGCTTGATAACATAATCGAGCAGATTAAACGGCAATAATAGTTTCATCGGCGCTGTCAAACTGCGAAGAAAACCCTTGAGGCCGACAAAATAAATACCCCAGACCACAATGCAGGCCATTGTAAAAAATGCGAGTGCTATGGGGAAAGCCGGATTCACTGCGGCTGCCTCAATTGAGAAGACAGGCAGCATATTCGAAATAAAAATATAGAAA
>JAAYZH010000017.1 GCA_012514965.1 Clostridiaceae bacterium
CGCAGGATTCGAGGGTGCTGCAGGGTATTCGTCCGCGGCGTCTTTGGTCTTGCGACGACGGACAAGCAGGACGACAATCAGCAGGCCGGCCAGGCCCAGCATGACAATGGCGATAAGCAGAGTCTGGCTGTCTTCGCCGGTCTTCGGCAAGGTTTCGTCGTCCGCGATCTGTCCTTCGCTGATCAGCGAATCCGGATTTTCTGTTTCACCGGTCAGGGCACCTGTCACAGTCGACTCCTCAGGCACCGGAGTCGTAGTCTCCGTTGCCCCCGCCGCAAGCCTTTGGACAGCGAAGAAGCTGCCCGAATCGTTGCGGTAGTACAGCACCCCTGCATCACTCATAATTGGGGACGATAGAGAATAGCCAGATTTGGCCGCTTCCGGCAGGTAGAGTGCTTCCGCCTCAGCGTCACCGGCAGCCCCTGCCTCGTCATGGATCACATAAAGCGCGCCCGGCAATTGATTCACCGTCGTGTATAGATAGGTGTCAGTGCCCTCATGGGCCAGCAAGGGCGAGCCCTGGGCATAGCCCGGCAGGCTGATGGTCCGTGCCACTTGCCACGAGGCCAAATCAACAACATAGAAAATCCCCACCGAGCCTACATAGAGCCGGCCGTTATAGACCACCGGTGTACCCGAGACAGGAGATCCCAGCTCGAGTGTGGAAACCGCGCTAAACGCACCCGCCGGATCGAGCTGAAAGCGCAACAAGTGCCCTTGGTTGCTGATCACATAGTAAGACGTGCCATCAGAAACCACGCTGCTGCGCACCGGTGAGCCTAGACTTTCTCTGGCCAAAACCCGGCCATCCGCTCGATCATACACGCTCACGAAGCCATCCTCACCGCCCAGGATCAGACAATCTTCCGAAACAGCCGCGCCGGCCCAGTAAAAGCCATCCTTAACCGTGTTTTGCCAGATGATCGCCCCGCTCTCAGCGCCCAGCGCCGTAAGCTGTGCCGAGGAACCTTTTTGCCAAAACGCCGCGTACAGGACCCCGTCCGCATAGGCAAAAGGATTCTGCGCCTGCCCGCCCAAGCTGTCTTCGTAGAGCCACAATGTCTCCCAGTTATCGGCACGCAGGGCCAGTACGCGTCCGCCGTCAAGCGGAATAAACAGCCTGCCATCCGCGTAAAGCGGCGCAGTGCTGGCATAACCCTGTGAAGCAGGCAGCGACCGGCTGCGCAAACTCGCGCCGCTGTTGAGATCGAAGGCCTCCAGGGTACGTCCATGGACCAGCCAAAGCTCGCCATCGACGATAATGGGCTGCCCCGCGAATCCTGTGAAGTTGACGGGATCCCCGAAGCGCGCGGTCCAGAGCAATTCACTCTCACTCCCGGTTCTCGGTGTCAGAGCACCAAGCGGACGAACCGCCAAATTCGCGCTGCTGCCGCGGAAAGAAGGCCACTCAGCCGCGAGCTCAGGCAGCGCTTGCCCTGATTCCGTTGCAGTTGTAGGCGCGGTGGTCGTGCCCCCTGTCTCAGAACCGGTCACATCCGTCGTCTCACCCGCAGGCGCGGTGGTCGGCTCCGTCAGCTCCTCCCACGTGACCGCAAAGCTGATATCCAGGACATCCCCGGGCTGCAGAACATAATCGTCCAAGCCCACTGTAGGGCTCTCCCCATTCACTGTGAACAGCCAGCCCGGCCATTTGGCCCCCGACACTTCGATCGTATCACCGAGTCCGTTAACCTCGCTCAAGTATTCGCCCCACGGGCTTGTCGTGAATCCCAGCTGGATCCCGTTGTTCGCCGCGTACATTTCCAGCGCCTGTCTGGCCGTAAGGCCCAGGCTGCCAGGCAGACTATAGTAGATCTCACCCATGTACTCGATTTCGGCCAGTTCACCGGACCAGGGCGCCCCCTGCTCCACCGTCAGCACCTCATTCCGAATCGCGACATCAATCGCGGGCCAGCCCGTCTGGAAGTGGACCGCCACCTGATCACCAGGCTCCAGGACATAGTCACCCAGGCCGACCCAGGCTTCCACGCCATTGACCGTGTACGTCCAGCCGGACCAGTCAGCCCCTTCCGGTACCAGACTGGTATTCAGGCCGGCAATCTCTGCCAGGTATGGGCCAAAACCCGCGTCCGCAAAAGCTACCGCAAAACCCTGCTCGGCAGCATACTGCTCAAGCGCGGCTTTCGCGGTCAAACCCTCCTGCCAGTTCGTCGTCTGCGACTCTGCTGTCGCCGCGAAATCGCCCGTCCAAGCCGCGCCGCTAGCCAGAGAAACCGCGTCATTGCGCAGTTCGAACCCCACGGTCGCCGCTTGCGAAGATACCTCTGCAGCGAAGAGTGTTTTGGCCGGTACAAGTCCCAGCCAGAAGAAACTTAGCAATAACCAGGCCGAGATCCGCTGCCTCAGCTGTCTGTGTACATAATTATTCATTACAATCCTGCTCTTTCTTTATCGCGATCAATCGCCGAGTACAAAACGCCAGACCAGGCGGTCACCTGGGCGCAAGTAATAAGCATTGGAGGCCGTTTGCGGCTGAAAACCATTCACTTCGAAGGTCCATCCGGAACCGGGACCTGCGTCATTCTCGTAAATCAGCTGAATCCCCTCAATATAGGTACCAAAGCCGAAATTCTGTTTTTCGTAGGGGATTTTGTTGCTGCGGAAGGCCCGCTCACTGAGGCTCAGAACCGTGTCATCCGTGAGGAGCTCAATCCGAATATCCTTGTGCAAGTAGCCCAATTCCGGTATCAAGTCGCGCTTCTCCGCTGAAGTCAACAGCTCAAGATTATTCACCGACGAGCTCTTCAGTGCAGTGAAGTCGACTGTGAACGTCACTTCTTCAGGCACAGGAACAGTAGTAGTTGCTACGGTTGTGCTGGGTACAGGCGGGATAGTCGTCGGCGGTGTAGCGGCCGGACTGTCGGTCTTCGTCGTCACCGCTGCGGGAAGAGTCGTCGTCGCGCTGGCTGTGCCGGTGCCAGTGCCGGTCGAAGGCGGCGCAACCGTCGTCGCAGCGCTCGTCTCTATAGAGCTTGAAGCACTCACCGTACTGTCGGACGTCTCTATACTTGCAAGTGTAGTCCCCGAAGTTACGGCCAAAGTCATACCCGTCGTCATACCCGTCGTCGAACCCGTCGAGCTTGTCGGATCTGTTTCGCTAGCTGCACTGCTCACACTTGCTGATGTCGTAGAGGTCACCGATGCAACAAGGCTCGTGGTGCTTGTAGGATTTGGCATGTTGGTTTGCACCGACCCGCCGCAGCCTGTCAACGCGGTCAGGATCATGATCGCAAGCAATGCGCCTACATTTGTGCCAACCCTGCGATTTCGTCGCTGTCTGTTTTTGGAACGCATAAAAATATCCTCTCCCGAATATTGCCGGGGGAGGATATCTGCAGAACGTATTTCGCATTGCTGCAGCCCATCTCTCCCACCGAAAGACAACCGATCATAGAATGCGGGCAGGTTTCCTGACTTCATGCTGTGATTCGCAAGCCTTCCCATTCGGCAGAACAGTGGCATCGTTTGCGAATCTTCATGATCACAGTAGCGGGGGCTGTTACAGAATCACACTGTATTCCCTATTATCTGTCGTCCGCGAGGGGCAATTTGCGAATTCACCCGGTTCCTCGAGGGGACAGCACCCAAATCCATTTCATTAATTGTAGAAGAGCGAAGGGGTGCGGTCAAGTCTGGTTTCGCTGAGGACTCCCGTCGCAGACAGCCTAGTTGAAGAAGGAAGGGGTTCCTCTGGAAGTTTTGTCCTGGTCTGAAGGAGCGGTGGACAAATTTTCCGTTTATCGGAGGGGTGGGGCCAGACAAACGTCTTTTTTGGCCAGATCAAAAGCTACCGATGGTAAATTTCCGACTTATCCAAGCGGAGTGGCCACACAACTCGTTTTTTTGCCACGATTCGGGGTTCTGGGGTCAAATATCCGACTTATCCAAGCGGAGTGGCCACACAACTCGGTATTTTGCCATGATTCGGGCTTCTGGGGTCAAATATCCGACTTATCCAAGCAGAGTGGCCACACAACTCAGTATTTTGCCACGATTCGGGTGGCAGGAGGGCCATACTTCACTCAACCGCCCAACCGCACTACCGTTCCGTGTTCAGTCACCCAACTGTTTAAGCTCACTAGCACACTACTGTGTGCAATTTCGTTAACAATTCCGCCCTACGCCTCCGCCTCTCGCGGCGCCTCCGCCTCTCGCGGCGCCTCCGCCCTACACCTCCGCCTCCCGCGGCGCTTCCCCCGTCAGCTTCTCCTGCTCCCCGCGCGCAACGTGGCCTTTCAGCCGGGTTTCGCCGTTCTGGAACTCTTCTTCAAGATAGGTGACCCAGCATGAGACGCTGCCCGCTTTGACCGGGAAGGAAGCCCGGCCTTCTTCATCGAGTTGCAGCAGATCCGTAA
>JAAYZH010000121.1 GCA_012514965.1 Clostridiaceae bacterium
AGAACTCTTTGACGTCGGCCAAAAAGCCCAATTCGCGTCTTCTTTGACCAATCCCGGAACTCGCTTCGTCAACAATGTCACGTATGTGTTTGTGGGTGTGATTGCCAGCAGCCTCGCAGCTCTGGGCCGCCTCTCAATCGGTGACATCAGCGCCTTCCTGAGCTTCTCCCTGCAATTCGCAAAGCCTCTTAACGAGATAACGGCCGTCCTGACCCAGGTGCAGCAAGGCGCTGCTGCTGCGGAACGCATCTTTGCCCTGCTCGATGAGCGCGCCGAAAACCCCGAGAAGGATATCGCGAACCTGGACCTGCAAGAAGGAAGTGTACGCTGGGATAAGGTGCGATTTGCCTACGATCCGGCCAAACCCCTTATCGAAGAGCTGAGCTTGTACGTGCAAGCAGGACAGACAGCAGCGGTTGTCGGACCCACCGGCGCAGGTAAGACTACACTGGTCAATTTGCTTATGCGCTTCTACGATGCCCAGGCGGGCGCTATCTACATGGATGAGCAAAACATCTACACCGTGAAACGCGAAAGCGTCAGAGACGCCTACGGGATGGTTTTACAGGACACCTGGCTGTTCGGCGGGACTGTCTACGACAATATCGCGTACGGCCGCGAAGGAGCAAGCGCGGCAGAAGTCGAAGCCGCCGCTCGCGCCGCTCACGCACATAATTTTATCTTGCAGCTGCCTCAGGGTTATCAGACCAAGCTGCAGGATGCCGGCGACCGTTTGTCGGCTGGCCAAAAACAGCTGCTTACCATAGCCCGCGTCATGCTCAGCCAGCCTCGCCTGCTCATTCTGGATGAAGCCACTTCCAATATCGACACCCGTACGGAACAGCTGGTCCAGAAGAGTTTCCTCAGCCTGATGGAAGGGCGTACCAGCTTCATCATTGCTCACCGCCTGTCGACCATCCGCAGCGCTGACCTGATTCTGGTCATGGACAAGGGTAGTATCATCGAAATGGGGACACATGACGAACTGCTGGCGGCCAAAGGCTTCTACGCCGATCTTTACGACAGTCAATTCGCTCCGACCTAGAAATTGCGGCATAGAGACAGCTGTAAAAGAGAGCCGTACCGGGACAGTCTTAAGAGAGCGGTAAAAAGAATGAGTAACCTAATAGTAAGGCGGTCGTGAAATAAACCTTTCGCCGATATTCGAGGCAGCCGTGACAAAAACCTTTCGCCGAAATTCGAGGCAGCGTGACAAAAACCTTTCAAATCCGAGATTCTAGTCCGAAAGAAGAGGAATATTTGCAAGAAATAAGTGCTATTTTAGTAAAAAATAGACTTTATTGAACAGGCGGAGTCGGATTACAGTGATTTTTGTCATGATCAGCTGGTGCAGAGGAGATAAAATCTGATATTCCGAGTGGCTTCGTAGTGAACGCACACTTTCACAATTTCTGTCCGGATCGTGGTACCGTTGAACATAAACGCAGAAAAAACGGCTCCGCCCGGAGCCGTTTTTTAGACCATACAGTTTACTTTTTCTGCGGCAGTTTGAAGCTGTCTTTGAGACTGACCGAGCGGTTGAAAATGAGACGATCGGCATTTTCGGGGCGATTGTCGCGGGTAAAGTAGCCCTGGCGCATAAACTGGTAGTGGGCTTCCGGCACGGCGTTCTTGAGGAAAGGCTCGGCTTTGGCCGCGGATAGAATCTCAAGTGAAGTGGGATTCATCACGGAATGGTAATCGTCGACTGAGTCCGGATCTTCGATGTCGAAGAGCCGCTCGTAGAGGCGCACCTCTATGACTTCGGCGGACAGCTGGTCTACCCAGTGAATCGTGCTCTTGATCTTGCGGCCGTCTGCGGTTGAACCGCCCCTACTGTCGGGGTCGTAGGTGGCGAGTACGCGAATGACGTTGCCGGCGGCATCTTTCTCAACACCTGTGCAGCGGATGACGTAGGCCTCACGCAGACGCACTTCGTTGCCGGGGTAGAGACGATGGTATTTGGGGATGGGGTTCTCCATAAAGTCTTCGGACTCAATCCAGAGTTTGCCTGAGAAGGGGATGTCGCGGGTGCCGTCAGCAGGGTTCTCGGGATTATTGGTGGCGGTGAAGGTTTCGGTCTGACCCTCAGGATAATTCGTGATTACGAGCTCAAGCGGACGGAGGACCACCATAGCGCGGGGAGCTGTGGCATTGAGGTCTTCGCGCAGGCAGAATTCCAGGAAAGAATGCTCGACAACGTTCGGCTGCTTCGATACGCCGATACGATCGACGAAGTTGCGGATAGAGGTCGGGGTATACCCGCGGCGACGCAATCCGGAGAGTGTAGGCATGCGGGGATCGTCCCAGCCGTCCACCAGACCTTCCTCTACGAGGCTGCGCAGTTTGCGTTTGCTCATGACCGTGTAGTTCATGCCTAGACGGGCAAACTCGATCTGGCGCGGTTTAGAGGGCACCGAGCAATTGTCGCGTACCCAGTTATATAGGGGTCTGTGATCTTCGAACTCGATGCTGCACAGAGAGTGGGTGATATGCTCCATTGCGTCTTCGATCGGGTGGGCAAAGTCATACATTGGGTAGATGCACCACTTGTCGCCGGTCTGATGGTGCTCGGCATGGCTGATGCGATAGATGACAGGATCACGCATGTTGATGTTGCCTGAAGCCATGTCGATCTTCGCGCGCAGGACCATAGCTCCATCCGGGAATTCACCGGCCCGCATACGGCGGAAGAGGTCGAGACTTTCGGCGGCGGGGCGGTCGCGCCAGGGACTATGCTTGCCCGCTTCGGTCAAGGTGCCGCGCGTGTCGCGGATCTGTTCGGCGCTCTGTTCGTCGACGAAGGCCAAATCTTTTGCGATGAGTTCTTCGGCAAAACGGTACATGTCTTCAAAATAATCCGAAGCGTGGTAGAAGCGATCTTCCCAGTCAAAACCAAGCCAGCGGATGTCTTTCTGGATCTGGCGTACGAAAGCATCATCTTCTTTGACCGGATTGGTGTCGTCCATACGAAGGTTGCAGATGCCGTTGAATTTCTCGGCTATACCGAAATTGATGCAGACGGCTTTGGCATGGCCGATGTGCAGGTAGCCATTCGGCTCCGGCGGGAAGCGTGTGTGAACTTGCATGCCGGCGTATTCGCCTTCGGATCCGATGTCGGCGATGATGAAGTCTTCAATGAAGTTGGTGTGTTCATCCGCGGCTTCGGCGCGGTTCCGGGTGTTATCAAAATCTGGGTTGCTCATGTTTTTCTCCTCTGCAGTGATTAACTCTCTAACGCTTGCTGTAATCTGGCAAGACTTTGTTCTATGCGGGCCAGGGCGTCTGTTTTGCCAAGCAAGAGCAGTACCTCGACCGCTCCGCCGGGCGTTACAGCCTGCCCGGAGGCTGCGATTCGCAGCGGCCACATAACCTGTCCGTTCTTGAGGTCTTTGGCAGCGGCATAATCGACCATAAGCTGATATAAACTGTCTTTGGCCCAGAGGCAGTCCGGCAAAATCTCCAGGAAATCAGCCAAGACTTCGGCGCACAGGGGCAGAGTGGTTTTGCTCTTCTTGTGGACGAAGAGTTCTAGGTCAAAGTCCGCGAAGCTGCCTAGAAAAGCGATCTGGCCGGGTATCTCAGGCAGACGTGAGGCGCGCGGCTGGAGAAGGGCCGCCAGGAAGGTAACAGCTTCAGCGGAAATAGCCGGACTGACCTGGCGGAAGAAAGGCTCTGCCGCTAGGGCAAAAGCCTCGGGGCTCATCTGGCGCAGGTATTGTTCATTGAACCAGAGGAGTTTATCCTCGTCGAAAACGGATGGGGACTTCGAGATACCGGAGATCGAGAAATGCTCTACCAATTCAGGCAAAGTGTAGAGCTCGCGGGTGTCTTTGGGCGCCCAGCCCAGGAGAGCCAGATAATTAATGACCGCTTCCGGCAGATAACCCTGGGCGACCAGTTCTTCGAAGGAAGTGGCTCCGTGACGTTTGGACAGCTTCTGCCCGTCTTTGCCCAAAATCAAGGGGAGGTGGACGAAGACAGGGACTTCATAGCCGAAGGCCTGATAGAGCAGCACATACTTCGGTGTAGAGGATAGGTATTCGCTGCCGCGCACCACGTGCGTGATATTCATCGCGTGATCATCGACGACATTGGCAAAATTGTAGGTAGGGAAGCCGTCTGACTTGAGTAAGACCTGATCTTCGAGGACCTTGTTCTCATACGAGATTTCACCATAGACTGCATCGACGTAGGTGGTCGTGCCGGTCAAAGGCATCTTCTGACGGATTACGTAGCTTGCTCCTGCGGACAGCTTCGCCTCTGCCTCGGCGACGGACAAATCGCGGCAGTGACGATCGTAGCCAAAAAAGTCCGAACCGGAAGCTTTCTGCTCGGCTGAAACTGCGGCCAAACGCTCTTCGCTGCAAAAACAGCGATAGGCAAGGCCCTTGTCGACGAGTTCCTCTGCGAAACCTCTGTAAGATCCGAGACGCTCACTCTGCACATAAGGCCCATAAGGACCACCGATGTCGGGTCCTTCATCGTGACGCAGACCTGTGGTCTGCAACGTACTGTAAATCTTCTCGATTGCTCCCTCGACCTGGCGCTCCTGATCCGTATCTTCGATGCGCAGGACAAAGTCGCCGCCGGCGGATTTTGCTGTCAAATATTCATACAGGGCTGTGCGCAGGTTGC
>JAAYZH010000122.1 GCA_012514965.1 Clostridiaceae bacterium
AACCACGTGACGAACCACTGGCAGAGCGAGCACCTGATCCCGATCGATCCGCGTTTGCCGGTTGCCCGCGACTATCTCTACAACTACCTCAAAGATTGGTGTGAAGCGCATCCCGAGACCGATGTCGTCCGCTTCACTTCGCTCTTCTATAACTTTGTCTGGATCTGGGGCAGCGACGAGCGTCAGCGTCATCTCTTCACCGATTGGGCCAGCTATGACTTCACCGTCAGCGAGAAAGCGCTGGCAGACTTCGCTGATGAGTATGGCTATACTCTGACCGCAGAAGACTTCGTCAATGCAGGCAACTATCATGTCACGCACATGCCGCCCACGCAGACACAGCTGGATTACATGGATTTCACTCAGCGCTTCGTGCTGGACTTTGGCCGCAGACTGGTTGCGCTCGTGCAAAGCTACGGTAAGAAGGCGTATGTCTTCTACGACGACAGCTGGGTAGGCCTGGAGCCATCCGGTCCCTACTTCCAGGACTATGGCTTCGACGGCCTCATTAAGTGCGTATTCTCAGGCTTCGAAGTCCGTCTCTGCAATGCCGCTCCCGTCGCCACGCATGAGATCCGCCTGCACCCTTATCTTTTCCCCACCGGTTTGAACGGCAAGCCCACCTTCATGGAGGGCGGCGACCCAGCCTACGATGCCAAGTGCTACTGGCGTCAAGTGCGCCGTGCCCTGCTGCGGGCCAAAATCGATCGCATCGGTCTGGGCGGCTACCTGCACCTGGTGCAGGACTACCCCGACTTCGTCGACTACATCGCCGAGATCGCCGAAGAATTCCGTCTCTTACGCGAATACCACACAGCCGGCGAGGTCTACACCTTGCCGCTGACCGTAGGCGTGCTGCACCACTGGGGCAACTTGAGACCCTGGACGCTGTCCGGGCACTTTCACGAGAGCGACAAGCACGACCTCATCCACATCAACGAAGCCCTGGCCGGCCTCCCGGTCTCTGTGAAATTCCTCTCATTCGACCAGGCGAAAGCCGGTGGTCTGGACGGTCTCGACGTGCTGATCAACGCCGGCAACGAGGGTGATGCCTGGTCGGGCGGCGAGGTCTGGAACGATCCCGAGCTCTTGACGCAGATCACGGCCTGGGTCCACCGGGGCGGCTGCTTCCTCGGGGTAGGCGAGCCCACAGCCGCACGAGGCCACGGCAATCTATTCCGCCTGTCCGCTGTCCTGGGTATTGACCTAGATACCGGGGCCAAAACCTCCCATGGCAAACGCAGCTTCGACCTAACTGAAGTGCCCGGGCTTTGGCCCGCCGGAGCGGCCATCAGCGGCAAAGCGGAACTCTTCCTGTGCGCACCCGACACGCAGGTCCTCGCTTCGTCAGGCGGCGTGCCCACCGTCACCCGGCATGACTTTGGCCGGGGCTGCGGCATCTACCTGTCGAGCTTCCGGGAAAGTCCTGCCAACAACCGTCTGCTGCTAAACTTGCTTCTGTGGGGCCACAACCTGCCCCTAGACCACGATTACCTCAGCGACAATCCCCTGACCGAATGTGCCTGGTATCCGGCCAAACAAGCCCTGATTGTGATCAACAACAGCCCCGACCCTCAGACCGCGAATATTCGCGCGCTCGGCGGCCTTGTCAGAGTGAATTTGTCCGGTTTTACGACCGAGGTCGTGCACCTGGGCGAATGAACCTGTGAGCAGAGGAGGAAAGACAATGGAACGAATGGCGTGGAAGGGCCGGATCAAGCCCGGCCAAAAGGCGGAATACAAGCGCAGGCACGACGAGATCTGGCCCGAAATGCTGGATTTGCTGCGTAGTGCAGGTATAGAGAATTACACGATTTTCGCTGTTGGGGACGAGCTCTTCGGCTACTACGAATGCAGTCGCGGCGTGGCTTTCGCCGCCCGTGTGCAGGCCGAAAGCCCGGTGGTCGACAAGTGGAACGACTACATGCGCGATGTCCTCGAAATCGAGCTTGACCCTCGCACCGGAGCGCAGACCGAGCTCGAAGTCGTGTTCCGGATGGAGTAGGGGGAAGGGGCTGCAGGGTTCGTAGAGGCGGCAGAGGCGGCAGAGGCGGCAGAGGCGGCAGAGGCGGAAGAGGCGGAAGAGGCGAAAGAGGCGGAAGAAGCGAAAGTTGCCACAACCGCCCCCGGAAATGGCAACATTTGCCGCTGTACGTCCTCGTCCCACGAATACCGGCGAAAGTTGCCACTAGAGCCTCTAAAAATGGCAACATTTGCCGCTGTACGTCCTCGTCCCACGAATACCAGCGAAAGTTGCCACCGCAACTCCCGGAAATGGCAACATTTGCTGCTGTACGTCCTCGCCTCACGAATACCTGCAAAAGTTGCCATCAGAACCCCCGGAAATGGCAACATTTGCCGCTGTACGTCCTCGCCTCACGAATACCAGCGAAAGTTGCCACAACCGCCCCCGGAAATGGCAACATTTGCCAGATTAAGAATAATCGTTCCCCTACCTTTGCTCGATCGGCCCAGGCTTCAATTTTCAATTCTGTTGAGCGGATCTTGTTCCGATTTGCTTCTCTGCCGGTAAGAAAATTTACCCT
>JAAYZH010000123.1 GCA_012514965.1 Clostridiaceae bacterium
CGTCAGCATTGTCCATCTGACATGCTGACCATCGTTATGCGCAGAGTAATGATGCGCATAGCTGAAAGAATTGCCCGCGAGCAAGGTTGTAAAGCCCTGATTACAGGCGAGAGCCTTGGCCAGGTTGCCAGCCAGACTCTTGAAGGCCTGGTCACGACCAATTCTGTGGTCGACATGCCGGTTTTCCAGCCACTGATCGGACTGGACAAAGATTTAACAACCACTATTGCCCGCCAGATCGGGACCTTTGAAACTTCGATTTTACCCTACGAAGATTGTTGTACAGTTTTTGTAGCCAAACATCCAAAAACCAAGCCCAGCCGTAAAGATGCTGAAAATGCTGAGGCAGGACTGGACATTGAAGCGCTCGTAGAAGAAGGTTTTACAAAACGGGAACACTTGCTGATTTCAGGCCGGCGAGCCTAAGGCAGTGACTTGCGGAAAGATTCCGACTCGTCAAGGAAACTTCACGTGGACTGCCTATTAAGCATTTTTTGTGTACGAACTCCACGTAAGATGAGTACAATACAGAGGAAGCGTCTGTGTCGGCTGGTGAGCCGCATTGCGCCCGATAGATGAAAACAAGCAATATTTTATAAGCGAGGGACAATACATGTATGGAAAGAATCTAGAGCAGACTGACCCGGCCGTTTATGCTGCAATCAAGGCTGAATGGATGCGCCAGAATGACAAGCTCGAGATGATCGCGTCAGAGAATTTCACTTCTCTGGCCGTCATGGAGGCACAGGGTTCCGTAATGACGAATAAGTACGCCGAAGGCTATCCCGGCCGCCGCTATTATGGCGGATGTGAGCACGTCGACGTAGTCGAGAATTTGGCGATCGAACGGGCGAAAGCGCTGTTTGGCGCAGAAGCTGCAAATGTCCAGCCTCACTCCGGCTCTCAAGCCAATATGGCTGTTTACTTTAGTGTCTTACAACCGGGAGACAAGATCCTGGGTATGGATCTGGCGCATGGCGGACACCTGACCCATGGCATGGCGAAGAATTTTTCCGGCTTACTGTATGAAGCGCATTTTTATCAGGTATCCCCTGAAGATGAGCGCATCGACTACGACAAACTCGCAGCTCAAGTCGATGAACTTCAGCCCAAGATGCTGGTAGTCGGAGCCAGCGCTTATCCGCGCTTTTTCGACTTCGCCCGCTTGCGTGAAATCGCCGATAGTTGCGGGGCGTACTTGTTTGTAGACATGGCTCACGTCGCCGGCCTGGTGGCTGCCGGTGTACATCCAAGTCCGGTACCCTATGCTGACTTCGTCACCACTACGACCCATAAGACCCTTCGCGGCCCACGTGGCGGCATGGTGCTTTGCAAAGAAAAGTACATCAAAAAAATTAATTCCGCGATTTTCCCCGGCATGCAGGGGGGACCTTTGATGCATGTAATCGCGGCGAAAGCTGTTGCGTTCGAGGAAGCGCTCCGGCCTGAATTCAAGGAATACCAGCAGCGTGTTCTGGACAACTCGAAAGCTTTGGCCAGGGGCTTAATGGACCGCGGTCTTAAGCTGGTTTCAGATGGCACGGACAATCATCTCTGCCTCTTGGATCTTCGGCCGAACGATGTCAGCGGCAAAGTGGTGCAGGAGCGCCTGGATCTCGTCAATATCACCTCGAATAAAAACACAATTCCCTATGAGACTGCTAAACCCACTGTGACCTCAGGTGTTCGCCTGGGAACCCCCGCCTTGACGACTCGCGGCTTGGGTCCTGATGAAATGGATGAGATCGCCGGCTTTATCCATTTGGCCGTCACGGATTTTGAAAACAGCCAGGACATGATTCGTGAGGGTGTTGCTGCACTCTGCGCGCGTTTCCCGCTCTATCCCGGATTGATGGAAGAGTAGAGTAGCGATCGTGAAACAAGAGCCTCTAGCGTATCGCATGTCACCCTTGCAGCTTGACGAATTCGTGGGCCAGGAACACATTCTGGGGCACGGCAAAATGTTGCGCCGCATGATACAGGCAGATCAGCTGAGCTCGATCATTTTATTCGGTCCGCCGGGCACAGGGAAGACCTCCCTGGCCCGGATTATCGCCAACACCACCAAAGCGACCTTCCGCCAGATTAACGCTGTTACATCAGGAATCAAAGAGATTAAATCGATTGTTGAAGAAAGCACAAACTACCTGATGAATCCTTCGGGCCGGATGGTGCTTTTCGTCGATGAAATTCACCGTTTCAACAAGGCACAGCAAGACGCTTTGTTGCCACATGTCGAAAACGGTAACTTGATCTTGATTGGCGCAACTACTGAAAACCCTTATTTTGAAGTGAACAAGGCTCTCTTATCTCGTTCTACCGTTTTTCAGCTTTATCCTCTGAGTCAAGAAAACATCCGCGAAATTATCGAACGTACCTTGACCGACCCCGACAGGGGGCTGGGCGGAGAAAAAATTCGCTTGCATGAAGAAGCCAAGGCGTTTTTGGCCGAAATTTCTCAGGGAGACGCTCGAACCGCGCTGAACGCAATTGAACTAGCCTGGATGACCACGAGCGCTTCACCTGATGGATGGATCGATCTCACAGCTGAGGTGATTCACGAGTGCGTACAGAAGAAACCTCTGCGTTATGACGCTGATGGCGAAGATCACTATGATACGATCAGCGCCTTTATTAAGTCCATGCGCGGATCAGATCCGGACGCAGCAGTCTTCTATCTTGCCCGTATGCTTGAGGCGGGTGAAGACCCCGCCTTCGTGGCAAGGCGGGTTGTAATCTGCGCAGCCGAGGATGTGGGTATGGCCAATCCCCAGGCACTTAGTATGGCGGTTGCCGCCTGGCAAGCTACCGAGATGATCGGCATGCCTGAGGCACGTATCGTTTTGGCCCAAGCCGTCATCATGGTCGCTACAAGTCCCAAGTCAAACAAGGCCTATCTGGCAGTAGATAAAGCCTTGGCGGATGTCAGGACGCGAGATACCGGTGAGATTCCATTCTATTTACGCAATGCTCCTGTCAAGTAAATGCAGAGCAATCTGGGTTATTCTAACGGCTACAAGTACGCCCACGATTATCCGCAGAGTATCGCGACTATGGAATTCCTACCCGAACGAATGCGCGGGACTCGTTACTACGAGCCTACGGACAACGGTTATGAGGCCAAAGTAAGCGCCTGGCTCAAGATGATTGACGAGCGTCTGCACGGCGGCGACAAGAAGACGAAGTAATTGGAAGCGGCTGCTTCATGATGAGACAGCCGCTTTTTTGAGGTCTTTCCATATATTGGGATAAACTCAAATAGCATCGTAGAGACTGGCTTGCACCCCTGAAAATCGCAGAAGGAAGGATCGTCTTTTCGATGCCCGTTTACATCACGGTGTGAACCGCTTGACGCTTCTCGAAATGAGTCAGGTAACGGAAACCCAGACTTCTGAGATAATCAGCGCTCTCGCGGAACTGTCTGCCGACGAATCCGGCGTGGTGGGCATCGGAGCCAAGCGAGACTAGCTCGCCGCCGAGTTCGCGATAGCGCAGGAGTATGGCCTTATCCGGCAAGCCCATGGGTGTGCCATCGGATTCTTTGGCCCGCTGTGAACCGATATTCAGTTCGAGCGATACCTGATTCTGGATCATTACACGGAAAAGCTCATCAAACACGTCAGGAAGATCCGAGTAAGCCATTTTCTTGGTATCGTAATGCGCATAGCGTGAAATGTAATCGAAGTGGCCGAGGA
>JAAYZH010000124.1 GCA_012514965.1 Clostridiaceae bacterium
GCAGGCGGACTCTTCCGGCCTTGCGGGCGCCGCTGATGACCTCAGTAGGTTTCGTAAAAAGACTGTGGAGAAACGTAAAAGCGCCGCTGAGACCGGTCAGAGCTCCCTGCTTCAAACGTTCTTGATTGAATCGACCCTGCTTGAAGGAATTGCCGCCGCTTCTCGCTGCGCGGGCCTGCTTACGGGCCGCCGCATCGGTCTTGAAGGCAGACTTCTTATCTTGCCAGAAAGCCTTGAACTTGTTCGCGCTCTTTGCTTGCGCCGTCGTGTCTGCGGACTGTTTCGGGTCGGCTGTCGGGCCGGCTGTGTCTGAAGCAGGCTTGGCACGATCTGCGCTGCCCTCTGCTGCCTGATTCTGCTGATGGAACTCCGGACGATAGGCTGAACTGCCTGCCGTGCGGCAAGAGCAACGCTCACCGGCACCCAGTTCTTTGCCACAATAAAAGCAATATCGTGCCATGTTTCCGGCTTCCCCCTGTACTACGCAAATAGTCGTGAATTTGGCCCCAAAAAGCCATTAAAGAATGTATTCATCTTAGCATGATGAGACAAAGGATCATTTGAAATTTGGTAAACAATCCATTAATAAAGCGTTTTGGGCAGCCTGTGATGTCGGAATTCAGCCATACGGCGGAGCAAGCGCTGAGGGTCGCTGTCGACCAGCATCAGGTCCGCAGTCGCGGGCGGGCAAAAACCCTCCTGCAGCATGTGTGTCAGAAATCGCAGAAAAGAATCGTAGTAACCATCTACATTGAGGATGCCAACGGGCTTTTCATGAATATGCAGCTGACTCCAGGAGACTACCTCGGAAAATTCTTCGAGTGTACCGATCCCGCCCGGCAGCGTTATCATGCCGGAGCCCAGCTCCAGCATCTGGGCTTTGCGCTCGGACATCGTCCGGACAATCCGCATGTCTTGGATACCGGGATGAGCCCACTCGAGATCGCGCATAAAATCCGGAATTACGCCGGTGACACTGCCCCCTTCGCGCAACATCGTATCGGCCAGGACTCCCATGAGGCCGCGGCTGCCGCCACCGTAGACCAGGCGTATCCCCTGTGTTGTCAGCAAATGGGCGAGCTCAGCCGCCATCTCTGCGTAAATCGGTTTCTGACCCGGTGAGGAACCGCAGTACACAGTAATCGCCGGTAAGGTCTGCACGAATCGTTCTTCCATCGGTCCTCCGTAATGATCTTAATTTTCTCAATGATAAACGAGTGGAGAGCGAGGGACAAGCGCTAACGTTTCACTTATAATTGATAAAAACGCAGAAAAGAGGTGCAGCTGTGCATCAGGAATTAGTAGAGAAGTATGTGAAATTGATTGTTCGCAGCGGAGCCAATGTCCAGGCCGGCCAGGGTGTCACGATTCGGATCAGCCCGGAGCTTGCGGATTTTGGCCGTATGCTGGTGAAAGAAGCCTACGAGGCCGGAGCTGCTTGGGTACGTGTGGATTGGGAAGATCAGGCGATCACGAAGCTTGCCTATGAGTATCAGAGCACGGACGAGCTGGCGACCGTCAAGAAGTGGGAAGAAGAGCGCTTGAAGTATTCAGCCGAAACGCTTCCGGCCCGCATCTTTATTACATCTGCGGACCCTGACGGCCTCAAGGGCATGGATCAAGCCAAGCTCAGCGAAGTGAGCCGCCGCCAGTATCCTGTGCTGAAGCCCTACCATGATGCCATGGAGAATAAGTATCAGTGGGTGATCGCCGGTGCTCCGTCGGTGGCCTGGGCGAAGAAAATCTTCCCTGACTTGAGTGAGGCGGAGGCCGTGGATAACTTGTGGGCCGCGATCTTCGACACTTCCCGCGTGAGCCTCGAAGAAGATCCGCTCGAGACCTGGCAGCGTCATAACGAGTCATTTGAAGCCCGCATGAAGTGGCTCAATGACCACACCTTCAGCAAGATTCAC
>JAAYZH010000125.1 GCA_012514965.1 Clostridiaceae bacterium
GAAATCTCCTGCAGATCCACCCCGTCCACACGGATGAGGCCGGTATCCGGGCTGTAGACCTTGGCCAGGAGTTGCAGCAGCGTGCTCTTGCCAGCGCCGCTCACACCTTTGAGAAGCACCTTTTCGCCTTGCTTGACGGTAAAGCTGAGATTATGGAAGACCTCGCGGCCTTCCTCTCCTTTGGCCTCCGCCGGGTAAGAAAAATCGACCGCTTCGACATTTATCTCTCTGCGAAAAACGAACGGTTGACTGCCTTCGAAACTCTGTTCTGTATCGTCAGATAAGCATATTTTATTGTAGATTTCCGTCGCCGCCTTAACCCGATTATAGAAAGGAA
Organism: Clostridiaceae bacterium; assembly: GCA_012514965.1. GTDB lineage: Bacteria > Bacillota > Clostridia > Saccharofermentanales > Fastidiosipilaceae > JAAYZH01. The sequence continues at coordinate 338 of JAAYZH010000125.1, forward strand.
AGAACATCACTAACTCCCAAACCACCAAGTTAGATGCTTGAATAAGGAAGGCTGCGCTGGTCAAATCCATCTCACCTCGCTGCATACGCCAGGCTACATAGATCATGCTCAGAATCGTATATATTGTGCCGACAGACATGAAAACTGCCCGCTGCAAGTCACTGAAGTAGCGCAGGTTCTGCTTGATCCGTTCCAGAGCCTGGACCCGCTCCATAAAGCGCTTTTCGAATGGTTCCTCGACACGGTTGAGCCGAAGGATTTCGAAGCCCTGCAAGGTGTTGCTCGCGACATGCGAAAACTCTTCGTTCGCCTGCGAAACTTCTTGCTCCAGCTTTATGGTCCGCGGGCCAAAATAGAGGCTGAGCACGGCTAACAGGAGCGAGGCAGCAAAGGCAGCCAAGGCATAGGGTACATCGATTAAAAAAATGATCCCCAAACAACAATGTAGATGCCGGAGGTGACAATCACATTAAGAAAGGACACGAAGAAATCTTTCTCAAACAGATTAATATCATTCACGAGGCGCGAAATATAAGTGCTGTGGCTCTGCGAAGCAAAGCGTTGATAGCTCTGCCCCAGGACCTTCTTAAAAGCCAGTCTGCGGATATCGTAAAGAGTGTCCCGCATGTACGCCGTACGTAGGAAACGCGAGATCACTTGCAGCATCGGGCTTCCCAGCGTCAGCAGGCCAGCCACCACGAAGACGGTGAATAAACCTTCTTCGCGAGTAACCTGCCCCACCATCAGGGCCACTACCAAGTGACCGGTAATACTGCTGGCAATCGTCAGAAGGCTCCCGAACAAATAAAGAAGAAACCCCCGTTTGCGGGACCACAGAAGCTCTCGCAGCTGCATCTACTCACCCTTTCGTTCACGCAAGTATCGCTCAATCGGTCCCGACAGGCGGGCATCCAGCGAAAAACGCAAATGCATAGACTCTGGCCCGAACTCTTCCTCCAGAAGATTGCCATTGTCCTTGACATAGGCATAGAGTGTACTCTCGCTATAAGGCAAGGTGAGATCGTAGGACCGCTGGCGATACACAAGCATCTCAGCAATGTCCTGTACCAGCTCTTCCAGACCTTCACCGGTCTTCGCAGAAACAGCCCTGACGCGATAGTTTGCAGGCTCCTGTCGCTCGTGACGGAACTGCTCGGACTCCTCATCCCCAAGGAGATCAAGCTTATTCAGTACGAGGATGCGCGGCTTGCCGCCCGCCTCCAAACGTACGAGTTCCTCTTCCACCACTTGCATCTGCTCGGCAGCTTCCGGGTCGGATGCATCCAGTACATGCAAAATCAGATCCGCGGCGCTCACCTCTTCCAAGGTCGAGTGGAAGGCATCCACCAGATGATGTGGAAGCTTACGGATAAAACCAACGGTATCGACTAACGTAACATGGCTGCCGTCAGGCAGACGCAAGTCCCGCATGGCGGCATCGAGGGTCGCGAAGACCTGATCCATAACGAAGAGATCACTGTCACACAGTTTATTGATCAAAGTCGATTTGCCGGCGTTTGTGTAGCCCACCACTGCAATTGCGGTCTGCCCTACGTCGCTCCGCTTCGCGCGTGCAGTCGCGCGGCGGTCACCGATCTCACTCAAGCTGCGGCTCAGGCGGTTGATACGCTCGCGGATATGACGGCGATCCGTCTCGAGCTGGCTTTCGCCGGGTCCTCTGGTACCGATGCCGCCGCCAAGACGGCTCATGCTTTCATTGATCAAGGAAACACGGCCCAAGCGATATTGGTACTGCGCAAGTTCCACCTGCAGCTTGCCTTCCTTGCTCGTGGCGCGGCGGGCAAAAATGTCCAGGATCACCAAGGTGCGGTCAAGTACTTTGAACTTCGTGCGTTCCTGAATATTGCGCATCTGACTGCCGCTCAGCTCATGGTCAAAGATCAGCGTGTTGCATCCCAGGATCTCGGCAGCCTCCGCCACCTCCAGCAGCTTGCCGCTGCCAATGTACGTCGCCGAATCCCTGGAATGGCGATTTTGCCACTCACTGCCCAGCACAACTGCGCCGCAGGCTTCCACAAGCTCTTTGAGCTCATCAAGTGAACGTCTGACCCTGTCCTCACCCGGCGTACCCTCGGTATTCAGCGCGACAAGGTAAGCCTTCTCCTGGACCAGACCCGTAGCCTGACCGGGGCGGGCTCCCGTTAGGCGCAGGCCTTCGCTGCCTCTATCCCCGAGAATCTCCTCTTCGTCGAGCAGCAGGCTATCGTCCTCTTCTTCTAACCACGGGTCTGCCGGCGGCTTGCCGGCCTCTTGTTCTTTCATATCATTTCCTCTCGGTATATAAACATACTTGTTAATTATACAGTATTCAGGGACTGGCATTGTATCTCACAGACGCCTCAGCAGCCGGAAGTTTTGGCCTCCGTCCCATTCATTGCTATAATCAGCGAGAGGGTTACACAAGCAAAAAATCGACGAGAACAAGAGAGGGACAACATGCAAAACAATATCCTGATTATCATCTGCGACCAGCTATCCGCCCAGGCTTTACAAAGCTACGGCAATCACTACAACAGCGGCGGCGCCATGAATCAGCTGGCTGCCGAGGGCACGCTCTTTGAGCAAGCCTACTGCAACGCACCACTCTGCCAGCCTTCCCGCGCTTCGTTCTGGACTTCACGGTACACCTTCGAAACGCAAGTAGACACGAACCTGCGCCAGCTGAGCTTCCCCCATATCGCAGACACAATATCTACCCTGGGCGAAGTCTTTCAAGCAGGTGGCTACCAGACCATGCACTTTGGCAAAGAACACGACTACGGCAGCTTGCGCGGCTTTACGCTCGTCGAGAACAAAGAACGAGTCATTCCGCGCGAGGATCCGGCCATCAATCTAGCCTACGAAACCTTCCTGGATATCGACACCACCACCAAGGTCACCGACTGGCTCGCCTCTCCGCAGGCCAAAGACCAGCCCTTCCTCGCGGTCGCCGACCTGCAGAATCCCCACAACATCTGCAACTACATCGGCGAAAACCAGAATGGCTCTAAACCATTTCTGGATGACAGCCAGCTTCCGCCCCTGCCCGACAACTTCGATACACCGGATATGGCCAATCGTCCCGAGTATATTCAATACCTCTGCTGCGCCCATCGGCGCCTGATGCATGCAGCCCATTGGTCACGGCTCGATTACCGCCGCTACCTCTACGCCTATCACGACTACATCAATCGCGTCGAGAAACAGGTGGCCCAGATTCTGGACACACTCGCCGCCGCCCGTCTCGAGGAAAATACCCTGGTCGTTTTCCTGGCTGATCACGGCGAAGGCATGGCAGCCCACGGCCTGGTCACTAAATATGGCAATTTCTATGAAGAAAGCCTCCGTGTACCCCTGATCTTCCGCGGTCCCGGGATCCCAGTCGGCCGCCGTATCTCCGGACCGGTCTCCCTGCTTGACCTGAAACCCACTCTCCAGTCCTATGCGGGGCTTGCAGCCACCGCCGAAGACCGCGGACATAATCTCTTACCAGTGCTATTGGATGAAAGTGTTGACCAGGCAGGCCAGCCCTATGTGGTCGCAAGCTGGATAGACGAGTTCAGCGGCTACACGGTGCCCGGCCGTATGTATCGTTTTGGCCAATACAAGTACACGGCCTACCGCGACTTCATCCACCGAGACAGCGATGAGGTCTCCATCCACGAAGAGCTCTATGATCTGGCCAAAGACCCCGGCGAACAGTGCACGCTTATTCTCGACGAAGCCTATTCTGCCGTGCTCGAGCAAGCCCGAAACGGTCTCGCCGCTTATTGTACTTCGACCGGCGATCCCTTCTACAGCAGTCTTCCTGACTACGACAGAAGTCTCTATCGCCTGCATAAACCAGGCTTTTCGAATCATGAAGGCCCCTGTGCGGTCGATGTCCACATCCTAAACCGCCCCAAGAATTACGCGGCGCGAAACTTCTGAGCGTGGGGTGTCAGGTGGGTCTCGTTGGGGTGGCGGGTGCCGGGTGACGGGCCGGATGCGGGGCGGCGGGTGGCGCGGGATGAGCCGCCTGCTTGCGCTGGCGGCGGGCACGCCGGGAGTGGACAAATTTGACGTTTATCGGAGCACACTAGCCAGATAAACGTCATTTTTGGCCAGAACCGCAGTCGAGTGGAGAAATATCACGTTTATCGGAGACCGAGGGACGCCACTGAAAAAGTAGCTTGAATGGCAACATTTGCCGCTATACGTCCTCGCCTCA
>JAAYZH010000126.1 GCA_012514965.1 Clostridiaceae bacterium
CCACGGAAGCGAGCAGCAGTGAAGTAACCTCTGAAACTACCGCTGTCTCCGAGACCACCACGACCGTCGCGGCTCCTGACAGTACCACCGCTACGACGCCGGCTCCGACCACGGCGACCGCCGCCCCCACCGCGGCCCCTACCCCCACACCGAAGCCGACTCCGGCTCCGAGCAACGCAGTCATTGCTTACACAGCCCGTGAACTCGAGCTCTTCCACCACCTCATCGCAGCCGAAGCCTCTCCCTCATGGGGATACAACGGCCAGCTGATGATCGCGCAGACAATCGTAAACCGCGTCCGCTCCGGTCTCTGGGGCAGTACGCTCACCTCGGTCATCTATGCCCGCAACCAGTTCACGCCGGTGGCAAGCGGCCTCTTCCTGAGCAAGTACGCGACGACAACTCAGAAGCAGGCAGTCTGGGACGCCCTCCACGGAGCGACGATTCTGCCCCGTAAGTCCTACTACTTCTGCACCGACTACGCGTATAACCGCAGCAGCTGGTTCCAGTCTTTGCCCTTGAATGCCAAATACGGCAACACGTATTTCATGGGCTGACACCTGAATAATCGCTCTATGTATAGAAGGGGGCTGTCTCATTTTGAGACAGTTCTTTTTTTTTACTCTTTGGTGGACTGGGGCAGGGCCAGTATCGAGATGAAGTGCACGGGGCTTGGAATATCGTAAATTTGTCCGCCGCACACCCTGATCTGGACAAAAATTGCGAAAGTGTGTGCCCGCGCCCTGGAATATCGAAAATTTTGTCCACCGCACCCCCTGATCTGGACAAAATTTGCGAAAGTGTGTGCCCTCAGCCTGGAATATCGACAATTTTGTCCACCGCACCCCCGGATCTGGACAAAATTTGCGAAAGTGTGTGCCCGCGGCTTGGAATATCGAAAATTTTGTCCACCGCACCCTCAGAACCTCCTTCGAACCACGTGCAAGCAGACCCGGAAACCGGTCTTCCACTAGCAAGCAGAGTCATCAAAGGAGCCGCCTCATTATGAGACAGCCCCCCTTTTTATCATGTCTATATACTTTTGTGACTGGTCAGGCGCGGCTTTGGCCTTGTAGTCTTAAACGACTGATGATCACACAGAGCGCACCAGTTCGTCCAGGCTCTTGCGCACAGAATGGCGAGGACCCGGAGCCGATCTTTCGCTGGGATAGCCAATCGCCAGGAGCATTACGGGTCTGACTTCGGCGGGCAATGGGACCTCCTTACGCAGAACATCCGGGTCAAAGGCGCAGATGATGCAGCTCTTGAGCTCCTGGGCCTCGGCTGCCAGCACGATGTGTGTCCCCACGATACCGATATCGATGTCGGCGGTGCTGAATCCATCCGTAGATCGACGCCAGGCCTGATCATCGACGGCACAGAGGAGCAGATGCAGCGGCGCGTGGAAGTAGCTGCGGGTCGCGGCCCGCGTAGTCTGTTCACCGCTTTGGCCCCCAAGGACATAGATCCGCCAGGCCTGATCATTGCAGGCGGTCGGAGCCAGGCGAGCGGCCTCCAGCAGCTGGGCCAATTTCTCACTCTCTACCTCGCGCGATCGGTCAAAACGACGCTCAGAATAGCGTTCACGTACAAGCTTCATAAAGTCTTCCATACATTGCCTCCTTCTTTGCCTCCATGCTATAATCATGGCCAAAACACAGCAGGAGTGCAACCCGTGAAACTTTGATTCCGTAGATCTACACGTTCGCGCCTTTGATGCGCCACCAGACTGAACGTCATCAGGAGTCATTTATGTTGCAAGTCAAGCACCTCACCCTCGTCCAGATCCAGGATCAGAAAACCCTCATCCGCGACCTCAGCTTCAGCCTTCAGGCCGGCCAGCGTCTGGCCGTGATCGGCGCGGAAGGCAACGGCAAGTCCAGCCTCCTCCGCCTGCTTCACGATCCCGAATCCGTCGCGTCCTACCTCAGCTGGACCGGCGAAATCTTCTACGCACCCCATCGTCTCGGCTTCCTGGAGCAGGAAGCCGGCCCGGAGTTTTTGGCCGCCGCTGCCGCGGACCTGTTCTCTCCCCACGCTGCCGAGAGCGAGCTCTACCGTCTGGCCTCGCTCTTGAACCTCGACCACAGCCTCCTGTTCGACAGCCGGCCCCTCCAGAGCTTCTCCGGCGGAGAGCGCCTCAAGGTGCGACTTCTGCTGCTCCTGCTGCAAGAGCCCGACATTCTCCTGCTCGACGAGCCCGGCAATGACCTCGACCTCGAGGGCCTGGCCTGGCTCGAGCAATTCCTGCGCGAGGCCCCTCAGGCCATCCTCTACATCTCCCACGACGAGACCCTTTTGGCCCGCACCGCCACCTCCATCCTCCACATCGAGCAGATCTGGCGGCGTACCGAGCCCCGCGCCACCCTGAGCGGCCTTGGCTTCGAGGCCTACATGGACCAGTTTCTCGGCGGGATCGAGCGACAGAATGCCCGCGCGGCCAAAGAAGAGCAGGACTACCGCCGGAAGCTGGAGCGTTATCGCGAAATTGAGGCCAAAGTCAACGCCGACCTCAACAGCGTCAGCCGTCAGGACCCCCACGGCGGCCGCCTGCTCAAGAAAAAAATGCAGGCCGTCAAAGCCACCGGCCGCCGCTTCGAACGCCAGCACGAGCACCAGACCCAGCGCACCGACCGTGAAGACGAAGTCGATTTCTTCCTCGAAGACCTGCCCGGCCTCCCTGCTGACAAAGAAGTCCTGCGCCTGGACCTGCCCGAGCTGCGCGCCGGTACTCGTACCCTGGCCGCCGATGTACAGTTGCTGCTCAAAGGTCCCGAGCTGCGCGCCGGTACTCGTACCCTGGCCGCCGATGTACAGTTGCTGATCAAAGGTCCCGAGCTGCGCGCCGGTGCTCGTACCCTGGCCGCCGATGTACAGTTGCTGATCAAAGGTCCCGAGCACCTCGGCATCACCGGCGCCAACGGCTGCGGCAAAAGCACGCTCCTCAAGGAGATCCTCACCCGGCTCCGGACTCGCCCCGACCTCACAGTCTTCTACATGCCGCAAAGTCTGGAAGACCTCTTCCTCCCCGGGCAACGGCCACTAGAATTCCTCGTCCCCGACGGTGACAAGATTCTACTCCAAGAGGCATCCAACCTCCTGGGCAGCATGCACTTCGCGCGCGAAGAAGCCGAGCGGGAGATACGCCTCCTGTCCGGCGGCCAAAAAATCAAGCTTTTGTTCGCGAAACTGCGCCTGAGCGAGGCAAATGTGCTCGTGCTCGATGAGCCTACCCGCCATCTCTCTCCACTCAGCAACCCGGTGCTGCGCGCCGGCCTGGCCGCCTACAGCGGCGCTATCATCAGCGTGTCCCATGATCGCCGCTACCTCAGCGAAGTGTGTGACCGGGTGCTTCGTCTGACCGCGGCGGGTCTGCGGGAAGAGGATCCGCGGCTGTATCAGAGCGAATGAAGAAGTTCTGACGATCATTGCCATTTCTGGATCTGACGATCATCGCCATTTCTGGATCTGACGATCATCGCCATTTCTGGATCCGACGATCATCGCCATTTCCGTCTGTATCAGAGAGG
>JAAYZH010000127.1 GCA_012514965.1 Clostridiaceae bacterium
GAATTTGCCCAGGGAAGAGCTGCGGGCAGTTTTTCTTGATAGAAAGAATCGCCTGATTCGAGACTTGGTATTGTCCAAAGGTGGACTCAGTTCGACTGTGATCGATCCCAGAGATGTTTTTCGCGAAGCGATCAAAGCAAATTCTTCAGCCTTGGTCTTGCTGCATAATCACCCCAGCGGCGATCCACAGCCTTCACCGGACGATTTACAAACTACCAGACGATTTGCAGAAGCAGGTGAATTGCTAGGGATTCGCCTGCATGATCACATTATTATCGGTAAACAGAAATTCTTGAGTCTTTATGCTGATGAAAACTATCGACCTCTCTTCATATTGTGACAAGAGTGTGAAGAATTTCACCCTTCGCCGCCCCCTTTATCTAATTTGTGTGAAGGCGAGCAAATGTTTTGGCTAGACTGCCCACTTGTGTGTAGCACAGGTAACTAGTAAAATATTCATGATTCAAATGTCATTGTGCACAATCCGTGCCCGGACGGAAGTCATTGGAGGAATCTATGAAGATAGTTGTATTAGCAGATAGTCGGAAGAATGAGCTTCTTGTCAATTTCTGCATCGCATATAAACAGATATTGGGTAGGCATGAACTCATGTCCGTGAGTCATAACGTTCGCTTGCTGGAGCAAGCTACCGGTTTGAGACTCAATGGTATTGCCACAGATGTTACAGGCGCAATGAACCAGATCGCTGCCAGAGCGGAATTTAACGAAATTGACGCGGTGATTTTCTTGAGAGATCCCGGTGCCGGCGCCTATGAGGGCCCAAACCTCTTGATGCGAGCCTGCGACCAGAATAATATCCCTTACGCCAGCAACCTGGCTAGTGCCGAGCTTTTGGTCTTGGCCATCGACCGCGGCGATTTGGATTGGCGCGAATTGATTCACTAAAGATGCGGGTCTTGATTCAAAGAGTTTCACGGGCATCCGTGACCATAGACGAGCAGTGTAAAGCCTCCATAAATCGAGGCTTTCTTGTATTTCTCGGGGTGGCTCGAGAGGATACTCGTGAAGATGCGATATGGCTGGCCAGGAAAATCAGTTCGCTGAGGGTCTTTAGTGATTCTGCTGGCAAAATGAATCTCAATCTGCTGCAAGCAGAAGGGTCTTTACTGTTAATTTCGCAATTCACTCTCTATGCTGACACCCGGAGAGGAAACCGCCCTGGTTTTTCGGAGGTTGCAGAACCTGGATTGGGAGAGCGGCTTTATGAAGAACTGAAGTCCCTGCTGGTAAACCTTGGTCTTGAGGTCAAAACCGGTGTTTTCGGCGCGGACATGCAAGTGGAATTGATCAACGACGGCCCGGTAACGATTTTGATCGATTCGGCGGAACGTAAAATGTCCCGAAGAGGAGAACTGAATGCTCATTGTTGATGACTGGCTGGAAGACTTCGTCGAGTTGCGAATGACCTCATTTGAACTTCGTGAGAGATTTATCGAAGTCGGGGTACCGATTGTTCGGGTTGAAGATTTTGCCAGCCGTTTGGCTGGGGTACGGACTTTTTTGGCTGTAAAGAAGGCAGAAGCAAACTCTTCTGTGGATAAGTTCAGTTATGCGAATGCTGCGGGTGAGACGATTACTTCGTCAGTGGAATTGAGTCTCCCGGCTATGCTGCTCAAAGCCGAAGGGAGGGAAGAGGCCTTATTATGGCAAGATCTTCCGATTCCTCTGCCGGGTCTGCGTTCTGAAACAGTTGTAACGTTATCGACCGATTTGGCGGAAGGGATGTCTGCTGCGGATGCTTTGGGACTTCATTACTTCATTTATCACACGGATGATTCGGTAGAAATGTCCTACCTGGAATTGGGAAGAATGCTCTCGCTTCAAAATGGTTTGCCCTATTTGGCACCGGAGCCTGTTGTTTTGGGTGAAGAAATTACGCTAAGCGCTCAGCAGCTGGCCGAAGTTAAGCGATTAATGAAAGAAAATTCGGCTGATATGCTGCTCCTTCTGCGGGCGGACAAGCCTCTCGTGCCGGTCTGGATGGCAAAACGCTTGTATTTGTCGGAACATGGCTGGCATGATTTTTCGGATGCTGCCACGTTGTATGTGAACCAGGAGCTTGGAACTTCATTGAAAGTTTTCAACGCAGACACAGCATATTTAACAGACCTTTCGGACTTTTTAGTATATTATGGTCGAGGCCGCAACGAGGTTGACCTACGAGGGCTGAACCGCATCAGGCAGCTTTGGGAACAAAGTGCCAGAACCGTTGGGACCATTATTGAAGTCTAAGAGAGGTAATTTATATGCTTATACATACAGTCATGCTCACATTTCAAGATCGCGCCGAGGGCAGAGGCAAGCTGGAGAATGCTTCCATTTTTCGTGATGAGCTTAAGTCTTTGAAATCGCAGGTGCCGGACTTGCTTGGAATCGAAGTTTACTTGGATGAGCAGGTCAGCAAAGGCAGTGCCGATTTGATCTATTCGACCAGACATCTTGATCGAGCCCATCTGACGCAGTTCCTGAATCATCCCGCTTTCCTTAAGATCTCCCAGTTGAGCCAGCAGCTCGTGGCTTCGAGCTCAGTTGTCGACTACAATACAGGTACTTTTGCAGGCTAATTGTAGCTAATTGAGGCATTTGTTTCGCATTCACCTCTTGTAGACTCAAGCACAGGAGGTGAACGAATATGTCTTATGTACTAGAAGCTGCAATCCATGTGCCGGTGACTCTGGCTCTCCTTTGTTTTGCTGTATTGCAATTCCCGTTAGAGTATCAGCGGAATTTTCTGACCGCAAGAGAGTTTGTCCTTGCCCATCGCCCGCAGGGTGGCTTTTATGCGCCCTTTTGGGGTGAGCATATTAACTCTGTACAGACTGATCCGGAAGTGCTGGTGGCATTGATTCTGTGGTCTGCCGACACCAGGGATCAAGTATCTGAACTCTTTGACAGGGGAACGGAGCAATGAGCCGGCTTGATCGCAGACGATGCGGCCATGCTCGAGCGCTGCGAGGCTCTTTGAGTCTTCTGGCCTCCGTGCTCATAGTGGCAATCACTTCGACCGCGATTCTTACGGCCCGTGGGATTGCTCTGAGAAACTCTGAGCTGGCTTTGGATCGCTTGCTGAACTTGCAGGGACA
>JAAYZH010000128.1 GCA_012514965.1 Clostridiaceae bacterium
CACATCCCCTTCTATCTGGACAATGTTGAGGCTAAACTACCTGAATTGGTATCTTTTCGTTACAATCCGGGCGGCGTGTACGAGGTGGCCAATGGCATTATGGATAATCCCGGGGATGCCAAGTATGGCATGACCCCGGCGCAGATCCGCGAAGCCTGCCGGATCGCGCTGGCCAATGGAGCGAAACGCATCGGTTTGCACGCGTTCCTGGTGAGTAATACCGTGGGCAATGATTACTACCCTATGCTGGCGCGAACGCTCTTTGCTTTGGCCAAAGAACTGCATGAAGAGTGCAGCGCTGACATTGCTTTCGTCAATCTTTCCGGCGGAATCGGAATTCCCTATCGTCCGGATCAGGTCGAAGTGGATATCCACGCCGTTGGTGAAGGTGTGCGTCAGGCCTTCGAGGAGATTATGGTACCTGCCGGTCTGGGCAACGCCGCGATCTTCACAGAGCTGGGCCGCTACCTCCTCGCACCGAGCGGAGCCCTGGTCACGAAGGTGCTGCACTTGAAGGACACCTATAAGCATTATGTCGGCCTGGATGCCTGCGCCGCGAATTTGCTGCGGCCGGCTATGTACGGTGCCTATCATCACATCACTGTCCTGGGCAAAGAAGAGCAGCTTCCGGAGCAGGTGTATGACGTCACCGGCGGCCTCTGTGAAAACAACGACAAGTTCGCGATAGATCGCGAGCTCCCAAGGATTGAGGTGGGAGATTATCTGTATATTCATGACAGCGGCGCACATGGGTTTTCGATGGGGTACAACTACAACGGTAAGCTTCGCTCGGCGGAAGTCCTGCTGCAAGAAGATGGCGGCTGGAGACTGATTCGCCGGGCTGAGACGGCTGAGGATTATTTTGCGACGTTGGCAGGGTTTTGGCCTGAACGAGTATAGAAGAAGAGAAAGAGGAGTGTTCATGAAAGGAATGCGAAACGCATTATTGATCTTTGTGATAGTCGCCGGCTTGCTGCTGCCTGCCTGCACTGCAGGGGGTAAAGCCGCAAACAGCAAATTCACAGACAGCAGTGAAGTGACAAACTATGTAAAACTCACAATGTCCGATGACAGCATTATCGTCATAGAGCTTGATCCCGAACAAGCGCCGATCACGGTGAAGAACTTCCAGGATCTCGTAGCCAGCGGTTTCTATGACGGCTTGATCTTCCACAGAATTGAGAAGGACTTCGTGATTCAGGGCGGAGATCCGGATGGGAATGGTTCAGGCGGTCCCGGCTACTATATTAAAGGCGAATTTGCCGCTAATGGTGTGGACAATTCTTTGAAACACACTCGCGGTGTTGTCTCGATGGCTCGTTCCACGCCTTATGATAGTGCCGGATCGCAGTTCTTCATCGTCCTGGAAGCCGCTCCGCATCTGGACGGAGCCTATGCTGCTTTTGGCACTGTGGTCGAAGGCATGGAGGTAGCGGACAAAATCGAAAGCGACTACCTGGAAGGCAAGCTAAAGGCATGGCCGGCAATGAAAAAGGCTTCTTTTGTGAAGCCTGCCTAACATTATCTAGCAATCAATTTTTCACACGAGACTCCTGCGAAGTTCATTCTTCCAGGAGTTTTGTGATTTCTTCTGCTTCACTGCTCTTGGCAAAAAAGTCCTCATACAGCTCTTCCAAACCGGACTGCAGCTCAGCATAGGCCTGGTAAGCCGCAGGATCGGTACCGCTGAGTGTGTCGGCGGCCTCTTCGAGCTCCGCTTCGGCCTTGGCGATTGCAGCCTCCAGCTCTTTGATCTCCAGCGTCAGCTTACGCTTGTCTTTGCGAAGTTTAACCAGGTTCTGTTTGACCTCGACGGCAGACTCCGGGACTGTAGGGACATCGTTGCCGGCAGTCTCTTCACCATGTGTGTCCTTGCGATTGTCAGGCTGCAGCAGGCGGGCAAAGTGTCTATAGGAAGCGTAACTGGCATAGGCCTGCACGCCGCCGCCAATGAAACCATTGACTCCAAACCCGCATTTTTCGATAAAATAACGGTCGTGGCTGACTGCCAGAACGGCGCCGTTGAAGTCCATAATTGCATCTTCAAGCACTTCGCGTGAATGAATATCCAAGTGGTTGGTCGGTTCATCCAGGAAGAGGACATCGGGCTCTTCCTCGAGAAGACAGCAGAGGTAGAGACGTGAACGTTCGCCGCCGGACAGAACCGCAATCTCTTTGTAAATATCGTTTTCACGAAAACCATAGCGAGCCAGAAGGTTGCGGGCGTCACCTTCGAGCAGCATGGTTCTTTCCTGCAGCTCCTGCAGGAGGTTCTTGCTTTCGTCCTCGAATTTCGCGTATTGACCGAGGTGGCCAAACCGTATTCCGGAGGCCAGGCTTAGCTCACCCTGGTAGTTTTGCTGGGTGCCCATAATCATGGCGAGGAGGGTGGATTTGCCGCAGCCATTTGGCCCGACCAAAACCTTCTTGTCAAGTGCTTTGAGCTCGAAGTCAACCTGTGAAAACAAATAGCTCACGCCGTCCCAGGATAAGCCTGCTTCCTTCAAATTCAGCAGCACTCTGCTCTTGTCGCGTTTGTCGCCGCGCGGGATAAAGTGGAAATTCATGCGTCGTTCAGACTGGGGCAGCTTGTCCCGTTCGTCAGCAATCTGGTCTTCCAGACGCGCGACCGCCTTCTCACGGGCATGGTACGCACTCATTTTGCGATGAGACAGCATGGTCTGTTTGACCTCGAGCTGTCTCACACGCTCCTGCTCGAGCCTGCTTAACGTGAGTTTGCGAAAGCTGACATCGCGGTTCTTCTGTTCTTGGAAGGCCGAGTAACCGCCTTTGTAGAAGCTGATTTTTGCCCCCTGCAGCTCAGCCGTCCGCGTCGCAGTCTTGTCGATGAAGTAGCGGTCATGGGAAATAAAGAGAACGGTCCCTTTATAAGTCTGCAGATATTCCTCAAGCCACTCGAGACCGTCAAGGTCAAGGTGGTTGGTCGGTTCATCGAGAAGGAGCAAATCAGCATTCTCCAGAACACGGCGGGCCAGTAAGACTCGCATCCGTTCACCGCCTGAAAGCGACGAAATCGGTCGGTCCAGCACTTCGCCGGAAATACCCAGCTTCGACAGTGCCTGCGCCAGACTCGACAAGTATGAATAGCCCCCGGAGCGCTCAAAACGCTCTGTAAGAGTCTGGTACTCGCGCAAGAGGGAGGTGTGCTCATCCTGGCTTCCGCCAGCCAGAGCGCGGCTGATCTCGTCGAGACGAGCTTGAATCTTCTCCAGGTGACCGGCACTCAGAACAGGGACGTTCAGATCCGTGAATTCTTCCATCTGCTGGGAAAGATATGAGAATACCAGGCCTTGGGCAATATTTACACTGCCCGAATCAGCCGTCTCCAGCCCCGCGATAATCCGCATCAGGGTGGTCTTGCCGCTGCCGTTCTCGCCAATCGAGGCCAGACGTTCGCCTTCTTCCAGCGTAAAGCTGATATCCTGCAAAATCGGCCGCGAAAAATAGCTCTTATTGAGTTTTGTAACTGTAATGACACCCATATATAATTGAGACACCCGTCAGAAAACATTCACGATATTTTCTAACATTCTATCATAGCGTAAAATCCTTTGCAGAAGTATAAAATGGTGAAGATTTTGGGTTGAAAGCTGTGACTCAAAGCGAGTCCTGAATAATTTCAGGTGGTATTCTTTAAGGTAATGGAGGATTTTACTATGGGTATGACAATGACACAAAAAATTCTCGCCGCCCATTGCGGGCGCGACAGCGTGCATGCCGGAGAGCTGATCGAGGCGAAACTCGATCTGGTCATGGCGAATGATGTGACCGGTCCGCCGGCGATCCGTACGCTGGAAGAAATCGGGGCAGCGCCATTTGACCGCGATCGCATCGCATTGGTCCCTTCACACTTTGCCCCTAATAAAGATATCAAGGCAGCGGAGAACGCTCGTTTCATGCGTGAATTTGCCCGTAAACATGAGCTCAAATATTATTTTGAGCATGGGGAAGAGGACTTTGGCATCGAACATATGATTCTGCCTGAGAACGGCATTGTCTTCCCGGGTGATGTTCTGATCGGGGCTGATTCGCACACCTGCACCGATGGCGCGCTTGCTGCCTTCGCGACCGGCGTCGGCAGTACCGATCTCGGCTGCGCTATGGCGACGGGTGAAAGCTGGTTTAAGGTCCCTGAAGCCATGGAGTTCCACCTGACCGGCGCGTTGCAGGCACCCGTCAGCGGCAAAGACCTCATACTCTACATTATTGCGAAGATCGGTGTAGCTGGGGCACTCTATCGCTCGATGGAATTCACCGGACCGGGTGTCGCTTCGCTGCAGATGTCTGACCGCCTCACGATTGCGAATATGGCTGTAGAAGCCGGCGGCAAGAACGCGATGTTCCCGGCGGATGACGTGCTGCTCGAATACATCAAGGTACGCAACCCGGAGCGTTTTGCCCGAGGTGACTACAAGATTTACGAAGCCGATCCGGATGCGGACTATGTAGAGCGTCTCGAAATTGATCTCGCGACCGTGCCATTGATGGTTGCTTTCCCGAGTTTGCCGTCTAATGGCAAGGCTCTGGGGACATTCCCGGAAACGCCAATCGACCAGGTCGTGATCGGTTCTTGCACGAATGGCCGTATCGAAGACATGCGCGTGGCTGCCGAGTATTTCAAGGATAGACACGTGGCCAAAGGCGTACGCTGCATCGTGATCCCCGGCTCGCAGAAGGTCTTCCGTCAGGCACTGGAAGAAGGCCTGGTACACACCTTTATCTATGCGGGCTGTGTTGTTAGCCCGCCAACCTGCGGTCCCTGTCTGGGCGGTCACATGGGCGTCCTGGCGAATCATGAAGTCTGTGTCAGCACAACGAATCGTAATTTTGTCGGTCGCATGGGTCACCCCGGAGCACAGGTCTATTTGGCCTCGCCGGCTACCGCAGCGTGTTCGGCTGTCAAGGGCTTCATTGCCGGACCTGCCGATCTGGAATAGCAAGGAGAACAGAATATGAACACCCAAGGTAAAGTCTTTATGTATGGCGACAACGTCGATACGGACGTGATTATTCCGGCTCGTTATCTCACCACGGCCGACCCAGCAGAACTGGCCAAACACTGCATGGAAGACCTGGATAAAACCTACGTTGACCGTGTGCAAAAGGGCGATGTCATCGTGGCCGGAGAGAATTTCGGCTGCGGGTCCTCACGTGAACACGCTCCTATCGCAATCAAGGGCAGCGGAGCCGGTTGTGTGATTGCCCCCTCTTTCGCCAGGATCTTCTACCGCAACGCTATTAACATGGGCCTGCCGATTCTGGAATGCCCTGAAGCCGTCACCGGCCTGGCTGAAGGCGATGAAGTCGAGGTCGACTTCGACAGCGGTGTGATCCGCAACGTCAATACCGGCGAAAGCTGGCAGGCTGAGCCCTTCCCGGCATTCATCAGCAAGATCATTCAAAGCGGCGGACTCGTCAACTACATCCGCGCCAAGGAAGGCAGCGCAGAAGCATGACACAAGAGAAAGTTTATAAAATTGCCCTGATCCCGGGGGATGGCATCGGTCCGGATATCGTAACCGCGGCCTGTGAGGTTCTGGACAAAGCTGCCGGTCGTTTTGGCTTCCGGCTTGAATATGAAGAACTTTTGGCCGGCGGCGCAGCGCTTGACGCCAGCGGAGAGCCTCTGCCACAGTACACAGTAGAAGCGGCAAAAGGAGCAGACGCTGTCATGCTGGGTGCCGTCGGCGGGCCGAAGTGGGATACCCTGCCGACAGCCCTGCGCCCTGAGAAGGCCTTGCTCGGTTTGCGTTCTTCTCTGGGCCTGTTTGCGAATCTGCGCCCGGCGCGGATGTTCCCGGCTCTGGTCGCGCAGAGTCCGCTGCGTCCCGAGATCACCGCGCAAGGCATGGACATCATGATTGTCCGTGAGCTCACCGGCGGCATCTATTTTGGTGAGCAGGGGAGGAGCGGGAGAGGTGAAGAGCGTAAAGCTTACGATACCGAGGCCTACTCCTATCCGGAAATCGTGCGAATCGCGCGAATCGCCTTTGGACTGGCCCAAGGCCGCAACAAGCAACTGACACTGGTCGACAAGGCTAACATCCTCACGACCTCCCAGCTGTGGCGGGAAGTGGTCAAAGAAATTGCTCCGGAGTATCCGGATGTCCAGCTCGACTACTTGTATGTCGATAATGCTGCCATGCAGCTGGTCAAACGTCCCTATAGTTTTGACGTCATCCTGACCAGCAATATGTTTGGTGATATTCTTTCGGATGAGGCCGCGCAAATTACGGGTTCGATTGGGCTTCTGCCCTCCGCCTCCTTGGGCCTGCCCGGCAAGCCCGGCATGTATGAGCCCATTCATGGCTCAGCTCCTGATATTGCCGGCCAAAACAAAGCTAATCCACTGGCTACGATTCTATCCGCAGCCATGCTGCTTCGTCTTTCACTGGGCGAAGAAGACGCGGCTGCCGCAATCGAAGATGCGGTTACAAAAGTACTTGCCGATGGCTACCGCTCGCCGGATCTCCTGGCACCAGGCGAAACAGCTCAAGAAGGCATGCTTTTGGGTACGCTTGAGATGACAAGCGCTGTCCTCGCTGCGCTATAATAATTACAATTCACGAAGATTCCCACAACGGAGGTACATTATGGGTACAACGTTTATAAGAAAAGATTTTTCTGAGGCTGAGCCCGCTCAGAAACGCAGCGCCGGGATGAAATATGGCCCGTCACGCGCGGCTCACCGTTCATTGCTGTATGCATTGGGACTGACTGATGAAGAGCTTGACCGCCCGTTCATCGCCGTGGTTAATTCCTACAATGATATCGTGCCGGGCCACAAGCACCTGCGCGAGATTGCGGAAGAGGTCAAGGCCGGTGTCCGCATGGCCGGCGGCGTTCCCTTTGAGTTCCCGGCTATTGCGGTCTGTGATGGTCTGGCGATGAACCATAACGGCATGCGTTATTCTCTGGTGTCACGCGATTACATTGCGGATTCTTGTGAGATCATGCTGACCGCGCATCTGTTTGACGGTGTGGTCTTTATTCCAAACTGCGACAAGGTCGTACCCGGCATGCTGATGGCAGCCGCGCGTATGAACCTCCCAAGCATTTTTGTCTCCGGCGGACCTATGCTGCCCGGCGAAACACCGCTGGGCGACATGGGTCTCAACGAAGTTTTTGAAGCGGTCGGCGCGCACAGCTTGGGTAAAATCACCGATGAAATGCTTGGTCAGGTGGAAACCTCTGCCTGCCCCGGCTGCGGCAGCTGCTCCGGTATGTATACCGCGAATACAATGAATTGTCTTACCGAGGCCATGGGTATGGGCTTGCCCGGCAACGGCACGGTCCCGGCCATGATGGCGGATCGCCGTCGTTTGGCCAAACACGCCGGCATGAAGGTTCTCGAACTGGTCGAGAAGCAGATCAAGGCTCTCGACATCATGAACGAAACATCGATCAAGAACGCGATGGCCATGGACATGGCCCTCGGCGGCTCGACGAATTCGGTCTTGCACATGCTGGCAATCTCCCGTGAAGCCGGTTACCCGCTGACCCTGGCGGAAATCGGCGAGATCACCGATCATACCCCTCAGCTGGTGAAACTCAATCCGGCAAGTCGAGACTACATCATTGACCTCCAGAAGGAAGGCGGCATCAGCGCCGTATTTGCCCAGCTCGCGAAAGCCGGTCTGGTCGATCCGACCGCAAAGACTGTTGACGGCACAATGCAGGACCGTATTGATAAAGCGAAATTCTTCAAACCCGGAATTCTCCACTCAATCGAGAATCCGGTCTCACCGGACGGCGGCCTGGCTGTACTCTATGGCAACCTTGCCCCGATGGGTTGTGTTGTGAAGAAAGGCGCTGTCTTGCCGGAGATGCTGGTTTCAGAAGGACGTGCTCGTGTCTTTGAAGGTGAGGAAGCTGCAATTGACGCGATTTTCGGGGGCGAGATTGTTCCCGGTGATGTGGTTGTCATTCGTTTCGAAGGTCCCGCCGGAGGTCCCGGCATGCGCGAAATGCTGAGTCCC
>JAAYZH010000129.1 GCA_012514965.1 Clostridiaceae bacterium
GAGCAAGGACCTGCCATATTGACGAAGTGGCCGCCGCCGAGGAGAATACCTTTGCCCAGGTCAAAGACGTCGGGATTGGGCTTGAAGGTCTTGCTTGCCAGCTTGTAGGGATCCGTAATCGGAATGATACGCTCGACACCGGGCATAACCTCGATGTTTTCTTTGTCCACGCGGGAGGTATCGCCGAGAACGCCGATGATTGTGCGCTCCGTGCCAAAAGCAAAATGCGTGCGCAGTGAATTGGCTTCAAGCACCTGCGTGATCGCCTGGATCTCGGGATCCGTGACATTGCGGTTCAATAAAATAACCATAAAAACCTCTTCTCTTCTGTGGGGACTTTCGGACCGCCTGTTCCTGCGCCGAGGCTGGGTGGAGCGAATTGAATCAAAGCTTAAAAAAACCGTCTGTATTTGTCAATTGCGCAGGATACTGATTATGCAGCAAGATCCGTATGGCAGCGAGCTCAGATGGCGATGTCCTTACGACTGTAGTAAGCAAGGCCTACGCCCAGCAGGAAGGAGGAAATGAGCCCGGTGCTGACTGCGATCGGCCACTCCAGACTCCCCTCGGGCAGAATGCGGGAGGGCTCAGAGAAAGCGAAAGGCGTCAGGAATCGCAGTCCGGACCAGTCCGGCTGGAGGTTTATCAGCATGTTAAGAAGATAGAGGGCAAGTGTCAATCCGATGCCCAGGCCCAGACTCGATTCGCGCATAAAAGCGGACAGGCCAAAGCAGAACAAGCCGACCTGCAGCATGAGAACGGTCAAGGCGAGGTGGAGCAGAAACAAGTTTCGGTAATCGAACTCTGTACTGATCAAGAGAAGACTGCCGAAACCCATACCATAGCAAATAAGGTTCAGTGCGATAATCTGCGTGACCTGTGCCAGCAGCTTCTCGAGCGCTACTTGCAGGCGTGACAGAGGCAGCGTCAGGAGGAATTCCGCGCTGTGGCGGCCCTCTTCTTTCGCCAGCATGCCAGTACCTAGGAAGGCAGCGAAAAAACCTCCGCCAATAGCCAAAACGGTACCATTCTCGAGTGCGTAATAGCCAAGCGGATCTGACATGCTAAGATGCTGCAGGCCAAAAGCAGCCGTGAAACCGCCCATATTGGCAAAAAGCTCGTCCATCTCCCCCATCGACTTCTGCATCTCGGGGAAAATCAGGACAATCGTCAAGACGAAGAGTCCGAGCGAAAGACTCCAGATCAGGAAACTGCGCCAGTTGCTGCGCCACTCGTGCCAGAAAATCGTCATACTGTGCCTCCGTTGCGGTAGAAATGGAGAAAAAGCTCCTCGAGCTCCGGCTCGACAATCGTGAGATCGCTGAGCGGCAGGCCTTGTAAGGCAGCAAGCAGTTCCGCGACCGGACCGCTGTAGAGGAAAGAGACCCCGCTGCCCACCGTCTGAACATCGACAATCCCATCGAGGGCAGGTGCTGCAGTCAGTCCGCGCAGAGTCACTCGACGCGCACTCGTACGGGCCAGATTCTCTATCGTGTCGTCAACAATAATGCGGCCCTCACGGATGATAGCTGCGCGCCGGCAGTGCTGCTGTACCTCCGACAGGACGTGGGAGGAAAGAAAGATTGTAGCGCCGCCTTGTTGCTGCTCGGCAATGATCTGCCAGAAGACCTGCTGCATCAGGGGGTCCAGGCCGCCGGTCGGCTCGTCAAGAAGAATGAGTTCGGGCCGGTGCTGCAGCGCGCAAACAATACTCACCTTTTTGCGATTGCCCAGGGACAGTTCGCGAATCCGGCGACCCGGATCGAGCTCCAGCCGCTCACAAAGCTGACCGGCGTAGGCCGCATGCCCCCCGCCGCGGGCGCGACTGGCCAGGGCGATCACCTCACCGACACGCAAACGGTCGTAGAAGAACGCTTCACCCGGCATATAACCGGTGCGGGCCAGAATCTCTGTAGAAGAGGGCCCGGCCGGCAGACCCAGAACCCGGGCCGTACCGCTGGTCGGGCTGATCAGGCCCAGCAGCGTGCGAATCAGCGTGCTTTTGCCCGCGCCATTAGGCCCGATAAAGCCGAAGACATCCCCCTTATCGACCCGCAAGTCCACCTCAATAATGCCGCGGTTCTTGCCATAGTATTTGCTCAGTTTCTCGACTTCGATTACAGCTGCCACCGTACTGCCTCTCTCTCTGCGCCGCAACCGCCATAGGCAGTACGCGGGAATCTCTGTCTATTGTACCCTCTCTGCCCCTCTCTCCACATAAAAATTGCATAATGGGCCCCGAAACGTGCGCATGACCACTACAAGGCGCTGCGGCTTTGTTGTACAATGCTTTAGGATTTCCCGCAAAACCCCCGAGGAGGATTGAATGAGTATTCTGAATGTCGAGAAGCTGCAGCACGGCTTCGGCGATCGCGTAATTTTTGAAGATGTCAGTTTCCGCTTGCTGCGCGGCGAGCACGTAGGCTTCGTCGGCGCCAACGGCGAGGGCAAGTCTACCTTCATCAACATCATCACCGGACATCTCTTGCCCGATGAGGGCAAGATCGAGTGGGCCAAAGACATTCAGGTGGGCTACCTCGATCAGCACGCGGCCCTGCAGAACGGTCTGTCGATTCGCGACGTCTTGCGCCAGGCCTTTGCCTCTCTGCAGGCCAAGAATGACCGTCTAGACGAGATCTACCTGCTACTCGGCGAGGCCGATGAAGTTACCATGAATCGCCTTCTGGATGAGATGGGTGTACTGCAAACTGCCCTCGAACACAGTGACTTTTACGCGATTGACGCGAAGATCGAAGAGATCGCCGGAGCCTTTGGCCTGAAGGACTTTGGCCTCGACACCGACGTCACCGAACTCAGCGGCGGCCAGCGCACCAAGGTACTCCTGGCGAAGCTCCTGCTCTCCCGCCCCGACATCCTTCTTCTCGATGAGCCGACGAACTACCTCGATGTCGAGCACATCACCTGGCTCGAGAATTATCTGCAGAATTACGAAAACGCCTTTATCCTGATCTCTCACGACATCCCCTTCCTCAACCGCGTGGTCAACCTGATCTACCACGTCGAGAGCGCCTCCCTCAATCGCTACGTAGGCAATTACGACAAGTTCCTCGAACTCTACGAGGTCCAGAAGGCTCATCAGGAGTCCGCCTACAACCGTCAGCAGAAAGAGATCGCAGACCTCAAGGACTTCGTGGCCCGCAACAAGGCCCGCGTGGCGACCCGCAACATGGCCATGTCACGCCAGAAGAAGCTCGACAAGATGGACAAAATCGAGCTCACGGCCGAGAAGCCCCAGCCGATCTTCACCTTCCAGCCCGACCGCACCCCCTCCCGCGTCATCTTCGAGACCGAAGATCTCATCATCGGCTACGACCAGCCCCTGAGCCGCCCGCTCTCACTCAAGCTAGAGCGCGGTCAGAAAGTCTGTCTCGTCGGCGCCAACGGCATCGGCAAAACCACGCTCCTCAAGAGTCTCATGGGCCTGATCCCCGCACTCAACGGCCAGTCCACCCAGGGTGACTTCCTCTCCATCGGCTACTTCGAGCAAGAGTCCAGCAAGGACCTGGACCGCACCTGTCTGGAAGATGTCTGGGAAGTCTTCCCCCACATGAACCAGGCAGAAGTACGCGCGGCCCTCGCCCGTACCGGTCTCACCGCCAAGCACATTGAGAGTCGTATAGGCGTGCTGTCCGGCGGCGAGCAGGCCAAAGTCCGCCTCTGCAAGCTGATCAACCAACCGCACAACGTCCTGGTGCTCGACGAACCTACGAACCACCTCGACCCCCTGGCCAAAGACGCCCTCCTCAAAGGTCTGCAAGACTACAAGGGCACCATCCTGATGACCTGCCACGAGCCCGAGTTCTACGAAAAGCTAGTCAGCGAGGTCTGGAACGGCTCGGACTGGACCCTGAAACTGTAGCCTGTGGTTGCAGGTGCCTGCTATTGAATCTCCGTGGGGCGGCATGTGCCCGGCGGAGATTTTTCGTTGGCCGGGTTCGGGGATTACGTTAAGTGGATTAGGGATTCCGTTGAATGGATTGGGGGGTTACGTTGGATGGATTGGGGGATTATGTTGAGTGGATCAGGGGATTATGCGGATCGAAACCGAGTGATTCAGAGCGATTCCGTGCGATTCGGTACGATTCGGTGCGATTCGGTACGAAAATCGCTGCGGTCGGCTTCGTTCCTTGGGATTTGGTAGGTGTTGTCACCAAGACCCTCTAATCTGGCCAAAAATGACGTTTGTCTGGGTCCGGTGCTCCGATAAACGTCAAATTTGTCCACTGCATCCCCAGATCTGGACAAAATTTGCGAAAGTGTGTGCTCAGGCTTGGAATATCGAAAATTTTGTCCACCGATCCCCGAATTGTGGCAACTACCCGAGTTGTGCGGCTACTGCGCTTGGATAACTCGGATA
>JAAYZH010000130.1 GCA_012514965.1 Clostridiaceae bacterium
GATCAGGTCGGGAGCGGCGTCGGAAAGTTTACTAAGCAAGTGGTTTTGGCCCCGTCCGAAGCGCTGATTGTGAAGGTCCGAAACCTGTGCGATCGTGAAACCACTGAATGCGGGCGGCAGCTGGCTGCTCTGGACAGGGTAGCGGGTCACCTGGATCGCGCTGTTGCCCCAGGCAAGCCCGGCTGCGAAGGCGGCTGAGGCAAGCAAGATGAGTAGGAATCGTTTCGTTTTTGCTGACATGCCAGGACCGCCTTTCGCCAGAGAATTATCCACGAGATCCAGACTACTCTACCGTGACGCTTTTGGCCAGATTCCGGGGCTTGTCGACGTCGTTGCCGCGCATCAGCGAGACATAGTAGGCGAAGAGTTGCAACGGGGTGACGGCTGCGGCGGACGAGAACAGCGAGTCCATATCGGGGATCGTGAGGACGGCGTCGGCTGTCTGCGCGACCGCGGCAGCGTACTTCGCGGGTGTGATGGCGAGGACCACGGCGCCTCTGGCCTTGACCTCGCGGATGTTGCTGAGCATTTTGTCGAAGAGGGCTTCTTGCGTCAGGGGGCAGACCACGAGGGTGCCCGGCTCGATCAGGGCGATGGTGCCGTGCTTGAGTTCGCCGCCGGCGTAGGCTTCGGAATGGATGTAGGCAATTTCTTTGAGCTTGAGCGAGGCTTCCAGGGCGAGAGCGTAGTCCAGGCCGCGGCCGATGAAGAACACACTTTTAGCGTTGAAGTGTGCGGCGGCAAACTTCTGAATCGCGTCTTTTTGGGCCAAAACCTCCGCCACTCGATCGGGCAACAGACGCAGTTCTTCCTGGTAAGCCAGATAGCTGGCGGTGTCGAGCAAGCCTTTGGCACGGGCAAAAGCCAACGTCAGCAGGTACAAAGCTGCCAGCTGCGTGTTGTAGGCCTTGGTCGAAGCCACGGCAATCTCCGGACCTGCCCAAGTGTAGAGGACATCATCGGCTTCGCGGGCAATGGAACTGCCTACGACGTTGACAACGGCCAGGGTTCTGGAGCCTTTGCGCTTGGCCTCACGCATAGCCATCAGGGTGTCGAGGGTTTCGCCGGACTGGCTGATGATGATGGTCAGCTGCCCCGGCTCCACGAGCGGATCACGATAGCGGAATTCCGAGGCGACATCCACTTCTACCGGGACGCGGACGAGCTTCTCGATCAAGTACTTGCCGACAACACCGGCATGATAGGCTGTACCGCAGGCCACGATATTGATTCTGTGACAATCAGCAACAGCGGCCAGCAGGGCCTCACTGTTCTCGAGGACCACTTCCCCGCCCTGGAGCCGCGGCCACAAGGTCTGCTGCATGGCGTGAGGCTCTTCCGAAATTTCCTTGATCATGAAGTGTTCGAAGCCGCCCTTTTCGGCCGCCGCAACGTCCCAGTCGACATGGAAGATTTCGTGCTCGACCCGCTCACCCAGCAGATTGAAAATTTCGACACTTTCCGAGCTGACGCGCACGACTTCTCGGTCCTCGAGAATATAGACCTCACGTGTGTAGGCCAAGAGCGCCGGAATATCCGAGGCGATGAAGTTCTCTCCTTTGCCCAGCCCTACGATCAGCGGACTGTCCTT
Source organism: Clostridiaceae bacterium (assembly GCA_012514965.1). Lineage (GTDB taxonomy): Bacteria > Bacillota > Clostridia > Saccharofermentanales > Fastidiosipilaceae > JAAYZH01. The sequence goes on from JAAYZH010000130.1 coordinate 1,592, forward strand.
GCGGGCAGCGACAAACTGCTGCGGACAATCGGTGCACACTACGCCCAGAGCGTAGGATCCTTCAATGTCGTTGAGGGTCTCGGTCACGGCAGCAATGAGGTCACCGCGGTAGTTGTATTCGATCAGGTTTGAGACCACCTCGCTGTCCGTTTCGGAGTAGAAACGATAGCCCTTGCTGACCAGAAATTCCTTAATCTGCAGATAATTTTCGATGATTCCATTGTGTACGACGGCAATCTTTTCGCTATTGCTCAAGTGCGGATGCGAGTTGCTGTCATTCGGTTCACCATGGGTGGCCCAGCGCGTGTGCCCGATCCCGATTCGCCCGCCGAAGCAATTCCCTGTAAGTTTCTCTTCCAGGATAGCCAGGCGCCCTTTGCACTTCACGACCTCGATGCCGTTATCCTCAAGCAATGCAACCCCCGCCGAATCATAGCCGCGATATTCGAGTTTGCGCAGGCCGTTCAGTAAAACTTCCGTAACATTTTTCTGGCCGATATAGCCGATAATTCCACACATTTATTGTTTCTCCTCTACTTCAAACACTTTTATAGACTCTGTCCTCCTCAAGCTTCGTCAGCCAAAGAAAACACAAGTAGCAGCGTTGTAAGGGCCAAAGCCCAAACACACACAAACGCCTGCCTCAGGTGGCAGAAAGTTCAATTGTTGGATATAGAAATACGTAAATGTCCACGTAGAGCAGGTTCTGTCTCTGCCGTTGC
>JAAYZH010000131.1 GCA_012514965.1 Clostridiaceae bacterium
ATCCGCCACCGGAGCCGTGTAAATCTGCTGCTTGTAGCGGTCGGTCAGGTATAGCCGGTCTCCCTGCTGGACGACCATCCCTCGATAGCGAACGTTGGCCGCAGTGTTGCCAAAGAAGTTCAGTCCCAGCTCAGGCAGTTGAATTCTTGCTTCCAGAAGAGTCCTTCGCAGCTGCCAAAGCTTTGCCACATCGCTGTTTCCGGCATAATAACGGTAGAGTTTGTCCTGGATCTCTGCCTGATAGAAGTTTGTCGCGATTGATCTCTCCCAGAGGTTTACAGCTTTGGCCGGCTGATCTTCTTCCCAATATAGATCCGCCAGTAAATTGATTTCTTCGAAATTACGAGGTTCAACACCTGCCTCGAAAACAGTTAAAAGCTTCTTGTTTTCACCTGCGTTGCGGTAAACCGAAAACGCCAACTCGAGGAAGCCTCTGTCTCCTGGATAATCCTCTATGGCACGTTCGACGGCTGCAACAGCCTGCGGATAGTACTGCTCCAGCAAGAGCCCATTAAGAATACGGCGATATTCATCTGCGGAAGGCTGGTAGTCTTCATTTGTGATCAGGAGGCTGTCCGCCAGAGCGTAATCTCCGCTCTGCATCGCGTAGTCATAGAGCAGCGAGCGATATTCCGGGCTGTCCTTCTTGAATTGTTCCATGCGATCCAGATAGATTCCGGCAGTGACAGGATCTCCTTCTTTCAGACTGGCGCGGACCCGACCCTCGATCGCAGCCTGGTTGTCTTGATCGATTTTCAGCGCGCTTTCGTAGAGCAAGTCGGCAGCTGCGTATTCTCCTTGAGCAAAATATGTTTCGGCTTCCGAAATAAATCTCGCAGACCTGGCCTTCACGCTGAAATTGGTCATATATATATACGCCCCGCCAACGATGGCGGCACTAAGCGCAAAAATCAGGATAACTTTAAAAATATTTCTTTTTGCCATACTATCTCTCTATCAAATCGAACTGAACAGCGAACTGCGTGCGCGGAGCGATGTGAATCAGGTAGGTTTTGGCCACTTGCAGGGATTCCTCCAACCTGCTGTACTGATACACGGAGCCATCTGCGGTGACGACCGTTTGCGGGAAACGCAGTTCTTCCAACTCAACTGTGACGACCATGTAGTTGCCGCGAACCATATCAATGCTGTCAAACGTCCGCGGCGCCAGGCCAAAAGCGACCAATCCAAATAAGGCCAGCGCTGCAACTGTGGGGATAAAATATTGATGACGCTTAGCCCATTTCTGCTCCTGAAAACGTCGGAACGCCATCAAAAAGTAGATAAAGAGAGCGAGTGCCGCCACGGCTAAAAATACACTTGTCACAACAAAATAAATCATGCGTTAAATCTCCCGCGCTGACAGAGTCGCCGGATTCTGCAAGGCATCTAGAAATGCAGCTTCATCCAGCGTTGGGATCCCCAGCGCCGCGGCTTTCGTCGCCTTGCTGCCGGCTTTGGCCCCGACGACGACAAAAGAAGTCTTCGCTGACACCTGACTCTGCGCCGCTGCACCAAGGCTGCGGATCTTCGCTTCTGCCTCTTCACGAGACATCGACTCCAGCGTACCGGTAACCACAAATCGCAAATCTGACCAGGGTAATTCCTCTTGCGCCTCTCCGGATCCGTAGGTGTCGGACGTCAGGTTCACACCAAATTGCGCAAATTCTCTTAGGACTGACAGATTATCAGGGCTGTCGAAAAACGCTCGAATGGATTGGGCACTCGTCGCGCCAATATCAGGCAAGGTCTGCAACATATCTGCCTCCGCCTCAGCCAGCGCCCATATGTCCGGGAAAGCTTTAGCTAGCACACGGGCCGCGGCTGTACCGATCTGCGGAATTCCAAGCGCGGTCAGGACACGCTCAAGCGGATTCTTCTTGGATCCTTCCACTGCTTCCAGGAGTTTCGTAACCGAGCGTTTGCCCCAGCCCGGCAAACGCTCAAGCTCGGAGGCGTGTTCCGGAAGACGGTACAAGTCGCCCAGGCTCTGAATGTATCCCTTCTCGACAAGGACGCGAAGATTAGCGGGTCCCAGGCCCTCGATGTTCATACAATCCCGCGATGCGAAGTGAATCAGTCGCCGCAAGCGCTGGGCCGGACAATTGGCTCCGGTACAGTAGCTGGCGGCTTCTCCTTCACGGCGGATTACTACGGAACCACAGGCAGGACACACCTGAGGCATTGCATACGGAACAGCCTCTGCCGGCCGTTTATCGGTCTGTACTCTGACCACTTCGGGAATAACATCACCGGCTTTTTGGATAATCACCGAATCGCCTACGCGAATGTCTTTCTCTTCGATGAAGTCTTCGTTGTGTAAAGTTGCGCGGCTGATTGTCGACCCTGCAACCGTTACAGGTTCAAGGACGGCCAAAGGGGTGATTTTGCCGCTGCGGCCTACCTGAACGATGATGTCGCGGATTCTGGTCTCTTGCTGTTCCGGCGAAAACTTGTAGGCTGCCGCCCAGCGCGGGAATTTACTTGTGGAACCAAGCGTTTCTCGTACGGCCAAAGAATTCGCCTTGACAACCGCGCCATCGATCCCGTAGCTGAGTCTGCCTCGTTCGGCGCCGATTGCTTCGACAGCCGAAATCACAGCTTCAATGTCAATCACCGCATCACTGACCGGAATTACAGGAAAACCATTGGCAGCCAAAAATTCCAGGCTCTCCAGATGGGTCGCAAACTTGCGGCCTTCGACCAGCTGAACATTAAAACAAAACAGCGAAAGATCACGTCCGGATGTGACTTTCGGGTCAAGCTGACGCAAGGAACCTGCAGCCGCGTTGCGTGGATTCGCGAACAGTTTTTGGCCAAGCTCTTCCTGGCTCTCGTTCAAACTGGTAAAACTCCTGTCCGACATAAAGACTTCGCCGCGAACGATCAGACGCGAGGGGGGATCTTCAGCCAGACGCTTCGGTATCGACGACATGGTCAAGAGATTTGCGCTGACATCTTCGCCGGTTGTGCCATCCCCGCGTGTGGCTCCTCGATAGAACACACCGTCCCGATACTCCAGGGCGACGGAGAGGCCATCAATCTTGTGCTCGACAACCCATTCGATGGGGGTATCGGCAGATGTTTTGGTCAAAAAAGCTCGCAGCTCTTCGATGCTGAAGACATCCTGCAGGCTTTCCATTCTAACTTCATGGCTTACTTTGCTGAAAGTCGACAAAGCCCGGCCGCCGACAATGCGCGTGGGAGACTCCGGGTCCGCCCATTCCGGATGGGCGGCCTCCAGCCTCTCCAACTCCCGCAGCATCTGATCGTAGGTGTAATCATCGACCAGGGGCGCGTCCTTGTCGTAGTATGCGTCATTATATTGCCTGAGCTTTTCGCGCAGGTTTTCAACATAGGCATAGTCAACGGGGCCGGCCATCATTTAAGCCTCTCCGACCAGCTCGTAAGGGTCATGCTCATCCAGAATTTCTTTAAGAATCGCAACCTCTTCAGCAGTCAGTGAGCAGCCCTTGCCCATCTTGCTGTGATCCGGTGCCCAATCACGAATATCGATCTTCGGTTTGCCGCCATTCCAGCTGACAATATTTATTTCTCTGTTCCAGCCAGATTTGCTCGTAGACAGAACCCCTATCTCACGAACAACCTCAAAACTAAATTCTTTCGCTGTGGCCATAATATTCCTCCTCTGGTCTATTCGTGTGAAATTATAACATTTCTATTGACACCGAGACACGGCCAAATCTCAAATAAGCTTCACCATGCCGTCTTCACATCTCTTGTCAGCCCTCAAGCAGCAGTAATCGAACGGCTATGTGACAAAATGCATTTGGTAAACAGCGTCACTTCAGTATAATGAAACAAAGGAAACTGCTGAGGCAGCCAAGCAAAGGAGCACGACTTTATGTTGATTAAAAACGCAACAATATTTGATAACGACTTTCATATACAAGAATGGGATCTACGTGTAAGCGATGGGAAGATCAGTGCCTTAGCAGCCTGGGGCGAATTGGAAGCCAATCAAGGCGAGGAGGTTTTGGACCTCAAGGGCATGACGCTCGCTCCCGGCATGCTGGACATTCACATTCACGGAGCCGTCGGAATGGACACCATGGATGGGACAGAGGATTCGCTCGAGGCGATCAGCCGTTTTTTGGCCTCTAAGGGTGTGACCTCCTTCCTTCCGACTACCATGACCATGGGGTTCGAGGACATTGCCCAGGTCTTCAAGCTCAAACCAACACTCACAGGTGCCAATATGCTTGGCTTCCACATGGAGGGCCCCTTTATCAATGTCACCCGTAAAGGTGCTCAGAATGAACGCTATGTGCGCACTGCGACTTTGGCCGAAATGGCCCGCTACGGTGAGGATGCTAACGTTCGAATCATTACGCTCGCTCCCGAAACCGAAGGAGCGCTTGACTTCATCCGCGAAATGAGCCGTAAAACCGTGATTTCCATCGGCCACACGGATGCCACTTATGACGAGGCCAAAGCCGCCATCGCAGCCGGCGCACCGTCCGTAACCCACTGTTTCAATGCGATGCCCATGTTGCAGCACCGCGCGCCCGGGGTAATCGGCGCAGCGGTCCAAAGCGGGATTTACGGTGAATTAATCTGTGACGGCCTGCATATTCATCCAGCTACTGTATACGCGAATTACAAGATGTTTGGCCCCGAGCGGATGATCCTGATCAGCGACTCACTTCGTGCCGCCGGGCTGGGTGACGGCACTTACGAATTTGGCGGACAAACCATCCACGTCGTGAATGACGTGGCACGTGTCGAAGACGGGGCAATTGCCGGCGGGGTTTCCAATGTCTGGAATAACATGCGCAACTGCACGAAGTGGGGCATACCGGTTGCTGATGCTCTGCGGATGGGGTCGCTGACACCGGCAGCGCTCATAGGCGCTGACGACAGCAAGGGCAGCCTGGCCGTGGGCAAAGACGCAGATTTCGTTGTCACCAATGAGCAGCTCGATGTCCTCGATGTTTACATCGGCGGCAAGAAATTTCGTTAAGCCATGCCGCCGTTGATTTTCGTCATAATTCTAGCGCTGTTTTTAGCAGTTGCTTTTGCAATCGGGATCAGGGCTCTGATAGAACCTCAGTGCCTTGAATTATCGTCGTATGAGCTGCCGCCGGCCACCTTCAGGATCGAAGAAGGCACCCGTACAGACGCCGGGACACCTCTCCGCCTGCTCTTGTTTACGGACTATCACTTCCCGCTCAACAGACTTCCGCTGGAGTCCATCTTCTCAATGATTGCGGATACCGAGCCAGATGTCGTTGTCTTCGGCGGCGACATGACCAGCCATCCTTCTGACCGGGAAGCGGGGCTTTTTATTGCTGGTCGCATTGCCGCCCACTGCGCCGATAAGGGCATCCCTTACCTGGCGATTCGCGGCAACCATGATGAAGACTTGACACCCGAAGAGGCCGCCGGCTACGGCTTTCCGCTCTTGATCAATGAACACTTCTTTGTCAAGGACAGCGGTGGGCGCTGGTGGCAGTTTCTGGGACTTGAGGACATCCGTCTCGGCAAGGCGGATGTTCAGAGCAGCCTAGCCAGGCGTTCTTCGTTCTCCCCGGCTCCGAAGCCTTATACGGTGATACCTGCTGGTCGAAGAGTGGTTTTGGCCCACAATCCGGATACCGTACTTGAACTGGATCGCGCTCATGTCGCTTTCTGTCTCAGCGGACACTTTCACGGCGGGCAAATCCACCTGCCGTTGCATTTGGAGTACAACGTTCTGCGCGGCGAAGTGCTGTGCCGCTGTGGTTTTACCAAAGGCTCACACCCAATTCGTGGCCTGTGGCATTTTATTTCACGCGGTTTCGGCAACGTACTCTTTCCTTTGCGCCTGGACGCCAGACCGGAAATCTCCTTGATCACCTTGCACGAAAGCACTGCTCCTGCCCCGTCCGAAACCAATGACAAGATCATCGCTGCCTATCTGCTCGAAAACGATCCTGTCAAGAAATAGTCTGCATAGAGCCGCCTGACGAGCGGCACACGGTAGACTGACCTGACTCTTCAGTTGAGCTGCAGAATAGCCGAACTCAAAAGGCACAACCGGTCTGAAGACGGGTTGTGCCTCTGGTCTTAAGCAGTTATGAATTTCGCTGACTTGGGAGTTCCGCAGATCTTAGGCCTTGCCTTCGGAGCCGAGAACGTTCTTGATCTTGTGAGCAACCATACCCTTAACAGCTTCGCGAGCAGGAGTCAGATACTTGCGCGGATCGAATTCACCCGGATGCTCGCCCATGTATTTGCGGATCGAGCCGGTCAGAGCCAGGCGGATGTCGGAGTCGATATTGATCTTGCAGACGGCGGATCTGGCTGCTTCACGCAGCATGTCCTCAGGAATACCGATAGCGTCGTCCATCTTGCCGCCATATTGATTGATCATTGCGACGTATTCAGGAATAACCGAGGATGCGCCATGCAGAACGATTGGGAAACCAGGCAGACGCTTGGTGATTTCTTCAAGGATGTCAAAACGCAGCTGGGGTTTCTGGCCGGGCTTGAACTTGAACGCGCCATGAGAGGTGCCGATGGCGATTGCCAGAGAGTCAACACCGGTGCGGGTGACGAAATCCTGAACCTGGCTGGGGTTGGTGTAGCTGGCTTCTTCAGCGTCAACGGATACTTCGTCTTCGACGCCGGCAAGGGTGCCGAGTTCGCCTTCGACTGTAACGTAGTTTTCGCGAGAGTGGGCGTATTCGACCACCTTCTTCGTCAAGGCGACGTTCTCTTCATAAGGCAGACCGGAGCCGTCGATCATGACGGAAGTAAAGCCGCCGTCAATACAGCTCTTGCAAAGCTCAAATGAATCACCGTGGTCAAGATGCAACACGATAGGCAAATCTGTCTCGATCAGGGCCGCCTCGACAAGCTTGACGAGGTACGTGTGATTCGCATAAGCGCGAGCACCCTTAGAGACCTGAAGGATCAAGGGGGAATTGAGTTCTTTAGCAGCTTCTGTGATGCCCTGGATGATCTCCATGTTGTTTACGTTGAAAGCGCCGATGGCGTAACCGCCCTCGTAGGCCTTCTGGAAAAGTTCCTTGGAATTAACTAACGGCATAATTTACACTCCTTCTCTGTTGTGTGAATTTTGTTGAATGCTTCCAACTCATTCTATAAACTTTCAGTCAAAGCGTCAACAAAAAACCGATTCTTCCTCACCGAATGCAAGGCCGGGGGCAGCCTTGCTTATTTTGCCGCGGCTGCTTCCCCTAGTGCAGCCAGACGCTCGCGCGTAGCTTTAAGACGATTCTCGATATCGGCTCGCTTGTCACGCTCTTTCTGCACAACTGCGGCCGGAGCTCGATCGGTAAAACCGGGACTACCCAGGGTCTTGTCACTGTGGGCCAGGTCACTCAGGAGCTTGCCTTCCTCCTCACGGAGTCGCTCGCGCTCTTTCGCCAAGTCCACCATGTCTTCCATGGGTATATATATGGTACCGCGGCTGAAGACTACGGTCAAAGCAGAGGTGTCCACTTCCGTGCCGGTTTCGGCCACCTCGAGCGTACCGACACCGGCCAGACGTTCCAGGTAGGCAGCGGCCGTGACGAAGTGTGCCCGAACTTCCCGGTCCTCGCTCAAGACCAGAGCCTGGATGCGTTTCTTGGGGGAAACCTGCATTTCCATGCGGAGCTGACGGATTTGGCGAGTGGCGTCAAAGAGCACGGACATGTTCTTCTCAGCATTTACGTCAATGAGCTCCGGTTTTGCCTCCGGCCACGTACTGATCATAATACTTTCAGCAGACTGCGGCAGGTACTGGTACACCTCTTCCGTCAGGAAAGGCATGAAGGGGTGCAGCAGCTGCATAGATTGGCGCAAAACCTGGAGAAGGATGGCCTGTGCCGTAGTGCGGCCGGCGTGTGTTTTATCGAAGAGCCTGGGTTTGGCCATCTCAATGTACCAGTCGCAGAACTCTTCCCAGATAAAGCTGTAGATGCGGGCCAAAGCCACGCCCAGCTCAAAGCCCTCCAGGCTCTTCGTCACATCGTCAATCACTGTATTGACCCTCGACAAAATCCAGCGGTCTTCCAGCTGCAGCTGTTGTACATCGATCTCAGGCTCGTCTTCGTCAAGATTCATCAGCACGAAGCGGAAGGCATTCCAAATCTTATTGCTGAAGGCACGTCCCGCATCCAGCACTTCTTCCTGGTATCTCTGATCATTGCCGGGCGCAGTACCGGTGACAAGGGCATAGCGCAGCGCATCAGCGCCGTATTTGGCAATGATGTCCAGTGGGTCTACGCCATTATTCAAGGACTTGCTCATCTTGCGGCCGAGACTGTCGCGCACCATACCATGAATGGAAACGGTGTGGAAGGGAATGCGGCCGGTTTGCTCAATAGCAGAGAAAATCATGCGGGCAACCCAGAAGAAGATGATATCATAACCTGTAACAAGGACATCCGTGGGATAGAAGTACTCGAAATCCGGGGTATGCTCAGGCCAGCCCAGGGTCGAAAACGGCCAAAGCGCTGAGCTAAACCAGGTGTCCAAGGTGTCCTCATCCTGGCGGAAGGCAGTTCCCCCGCAGTTTTCACAGGTCTCAGGCGCTGCTTTCGCCACGTGTACATGACCACAGGCCTCGTTTTCACAATACCAAGCGGGAATCCGGTGCCCCCACCACAGCTGACGCGAAATGCACCAGTCACGAATGTTTTGCATCCAGTTAAAGTACGTCTTCTCAAAATGAGCCGGAACAAAGCGTATTTCGCCCTCTTCGACCACATCGATGGCTGGTTTGGCCAAAGGCTCCATCTTGACAAACCATTGGAGGGAAGCTCGGGGCTCTACTGTGGTGCCGCAACGCTGACAGGTGCCGACGCTGTGACTATATGGTTCGATGTGATGGAGCGCACCGGCGGCTTCCAGATCAGCAACGATCTTGACGCGGCAGGCTTCGCGTGTCAGACCGGCATACGTTCCCGCCTGCTCGTTCATAATGCCGTGCTCATCCATTACTTCGATAAATTCCAGGCCGTGCCGTTCACCCATCTGGAAGTCATTAGGGTCATGAGCAGGGGTAATCTTCACGCAGCCAGTGCCGAACTCACGGCTGACGTAGTCATCGGCGATAATCGGGATTCTGCGGCCTACCAGGGGCAGGACAAGATACTTACCGACGAGCTCCGTGTAGCGGGGATCATCGGGGTGTACAGCCACCGCCGTATCGCCAAGCATGGTTTCTGGGCGCGTGGTCGCCACGCTCAAGACACCGCTGCCATCCTCAAGCGGATAATCCAGGTGCCAAAGATGACTCGCCTGGTCCTTGAAGACTACCTCAATATCACTGATACTCGTGTTACAGTCCGGGCACCAGTTGACCATGCGCTTGCCTCGATAAATCAAGCCCTTGTTGTAAAGATCGACGAAAACGGTTTCGACTGCATCTGACAGGCCTTTGTCCAGGGTGAATCTCTCTCTTTCCCAGTCACAGGAAGCACCCATCTTGCGCAGCTGACGAGAGATCGTCGAACCATATTTCTCTTTCCAGGCCCAGGACCGTTCGAGAAAGCCTTCACGGCCGATTTCTTCTTTCTGCAGGCCTTCCGAGCGGATCTGGTCCACTACTTTGGCCTCGGTAGCAATGGAAGCGTGATCCGTGCCAGGCAGCCACAAGGCTGAGTAGCCCTGCATGCGCCGCCAGCGAATGAGGATGTCCTGCAGGGTGCTGTCGAGAGCATGACCCATATGCAGCTGTCCCGTGATGTTGGGCGGCGGCATCATGATGGTATATGGCCTTTTGCTTGGGTCTGTTTCCGCGTGGAAATAGCCTTTGGCTTCCCAATTCTTGTAAATCTGGTCTTCCCGGTCGAGTGGATTGAAATTTGCCGGAATGCTGTTCTTATCTTGCATCTATATTCCTCCTGTAATCTCTGATGGCCTTGATTCCATAGAAAAAGCAGCCTATCCGTTTCCGGACGAAAAGCTGCTTTCCGTGGTACCACCGGGATTCTTGCATGTGGATGCTAGCACTCTGGAAACACATAAGTCTGTTTCCTGGGACTGTTGACTCCGCGACGACCTTCGAGTCCGTGCGGATCGGCTCCTCTCAGCCGCACTTCATGCGGGAGCCTTCTCTGAAAATCCGCGTCCGGAACCTACTCCTCCGCTTCCTGGTCAACTTATGCAGTTGTAGATAGCCCTGAACGCAGGTCCGGGGCGGTGATTATTCCCTAAAGATTAGCTGCTGCCTCTTCATCAATCAGGACAGTGACATCCGGATGTACTTGTAAGAGAGAAGCCTGGCACTGGGGAGAAATTCGCCCATTCACCATGTTTGCGACCGCCTCTGCTTTACCTTTGCCAAAGGCCAGGAGCAGAATCTTGCGGGCCTTCATGATCGACCCGGTACCCATGCTGATTGCCTTCGTCGGAACTTCCTCCTTCGAGGTGAAGAAGCGAGAGTTCGCTTCAATTGTTTCCTCTGTCAGGTCAACAACGTGTGTTGTAGGGGCGAAATGGTTAGCAGGTTCGTTAAACCCGATGTGTCCATTGCCGCCCAGTCCGAGGACCTGCAAATCAATGCCCCCATAGGCCTCGATCTTCTCCTCGTATTCGACACATTCGAGCTCCGGATCTTCCGAAACACCGCTGGGAACGAAGTATTGTCCATCGGGAATGTCGACAAAATTGAAGAGATTCTGTTGCATAAAGGCGAAATAGCTCTGATTATGTTCATGATCCAGGCCAATGTACTCATCCAGATTGAAACTAATCACATCGGCGAAAGAAATGACGCCCTCTTCATAAAGCTTAACCAGATTCTGATAGGTCAAGACAGGCGATCCACCCGTGGCCAGACCCAATACAGAATTCGGCTTCTGCAGGATCTGAGCGGCGATAATCGTCGCTGCGGCTTTGCTTGCGGTCTCTTTGTCCTTGTAAATCATGACATTCATAAAGATTCCTCTTTCTGCTCAGATATCAATCATGGTAGCACACTTGTCCTGGAGATTCATCCGTTTTTTAGCTCGGCCAAAGTCACCCCTGAGTCTCCTTCACCGTAAGCCGCCTGCCGCCAGGAGGCGACACGGCTGTCTCTGGCCAGGAAATCCTGCACGGCTTTGCGCAGCGCGCCCGTTCCCTTGCCATGGACGATCCGAACCGCTTCGGCTCCCGCCAGCACCGCATCATCGAGATAGCGGTCAAGCTTTTCGACTCCATCAGCGGTCGTCTGGCCAATGATGTTGATCTCCTGCGTAAACGACATTCGTCTGGAGTG
>JAAYZH010000132.1 GCA_012514965.1 Clostridiaceae bacterium
CCGGCAAACCATTTCTGGGCATCTGCCTGGGTATGCAGCTGTTATTTTCGACGAGTGAGGAAGGCAAAACCGCTGGCTTAGACCTTGTTCCGGGTCGAGTCTTACAGCTCCCTACATCTCCGGGTATTCTTATCCCGCACATTGGCTGGAACGCACTGGAAGAGTGTCGTACTGAGCTCTTGCATGCAGGTGACTACATGTATTTTGTGCACAGCTATCATGTCGTGCCGGACGATCGTTCATGCGTTGTTGCCACAACACAGCACGGCGCTCGTTTTGTCTCGGCAATCCAGAAGGATAATCTGACCGCTTTCCAGTTTCACCCCGAAAAGAGCGGCAAACATGGCCTGGCAACTCTGGAGCGTTGGCTTGAATTGTTATAAAAGGAGTATGTGATGGTAAGCAAAAGAATTATTCCCTGTTTGGATGTCAAGGACGGCCGTGTGGTCAAAGGGGTCAAGTTTGTCGGTTTGCGTGACGCAGGCGATCCGGTTGAAGCGGCGCGAACCTACAATGCCCAAGGTGCTGATGAGCTGGTTTTCCTCGACATCACAGCCACGCTTGACCAAAGAGACACGGTTGTCCGGATGGTCGAAGCCGTCGCGAGAGAAGTCTTTATTCCCTTCACTGTTGGAGGGGGGATCAGAAGTGTGGATGATATCCGGCGCATTCTTTTGGCCGGAGCGGACAAAGTCTCGCTGAACTCAGCTGCGGTGAATAATCCGGAATTGGTGAGAGAAGCTGCCGGAAAATTCGGCAACCAATGTATCGTTGTCGCCATTGACGCAGTCAAAAAAGCTGATGGCACGTATGAGGTCGTAACGCATGGCGGAAGCAAGAAAACCGGCCTGGATGTTGTGGAGTGGGCCAAACAGGTAGAAGCGCTGGGGGCCGGTGAAATTCTCTTGACTTCGCTTGACGCAGATGGCACCAAGGCAGGCTATGACAACGTACTGAATCGTCTGGTCAGTGAAGCAGTGGCCATCCCGTTGATTGCCTCAGGCGGCGCTGGCAAGATGGCGGATTTTTATGATGCTTTGACTGTGGGAGGCGCATCGGCGGCTCTGGCAGCCAGTCTCTTCCATTTTGCGGAAATAACGATTCCTGATTTGAAACGCTATCTAGCCTTGCGCGATATTGTCGTTCATCCTATCGCTGAATCGGTACCGCTGTTTTCTTTGGCATGGGCAGATTTGCGTCCAGACTCTTCAGGCCTGATTCCTGTGGTCGTACAAGATTTTGTATCGGATGAAGTCCTGATGCTGGCATACATGAACCAGGAGGCTTACACGGCCACGCAGGAGAGCGGACTCATGCATTATTACAGCCGCAGCCGTCAAAGCCTGTGGAAAAAAGGTGAAACTTCCGGCCATTTCCAGGAAGTCGCCCAGGCTTTTTATGATTGTGATGCCGACACTTTGTTATTCCGTGTCAAACAAACCGGCGCAGCTTGTCATACCGGTGAGTACAGCTGCTTTTTCAGCAGGCTTTAAGAATTTCCTTGGCAAGGCCCGCTGTGCGCTTAAGCTGCGTGGCGGGTTCAAGTCCGGGTAGAAAATCCGGCTGATCATGCCCAAATGAAAAATTTGCTATTTGACAAAAGGCCAAAGCTTTTTTATACTTCATTAGCAGTTTGCAAATAGGGGAGTGGCTCAACGGTAGAGCAATGGTCTCCAAAACCATCGGTTGCGGGTTCAAATCCTGTCTCCCCTGCCACAATCAGCCAGACGAAAGTCTGGCTTTTGTCATTTTCTGGGCACCTTTATCGAACTCGGATGCAGTGAATTTGTAACATGGCAAAGTTTTGAGTGCCGTGCTCAGGCATGGTAGAATGGTTACATGAAGTTTTTGAGAGAGGCGGCGCGATTTTGGCAATAACAGAGGTAGATATCTACACGGACGGCGCCTGCTCAGGCAATCCCGGAGTCGGGGCCTGGGCGGCAATTCTCTCATTTGGCGGCAACGAGAAGGAATTAGTCGGCGCCGTTGAACACACGACGAATAACCGTATGGAGCTGTCTGCTGTGATTGAAGCGTTGGCTGCCCTCAAGTTTCCTTGCAAAGTGAATCTCTATTCCGACAGCGCTTATGTCGTGAACGCGATCAATCAGGACTGGCTGGAGAATTGGAAACGACGCAACTGGAAGAATGCCGCTAATCAGCCGGTCAGCAATCAAGATTTATGGCAGGCTTTGGATCAGCAGCTCCATATACATGATGTCACGTTCATCAAGGTGAAGGGGCATGACAGCCACGTCTATAACAACCGCTGCGACGAACTGGCGGTTCGCGCGGTTCGCAATTTCAAAGAGGAGCACGGCTTATGAAGGCAGAGATTGAACGCAGCAGAGAGGTTTTGTTTGCCGGTCGCATTTTCCAGGTGGAGAAGAAGCTGGTTGAGATTGAATCGGGTGCTATACAAGAACGGGAACTTGTCTATCACAATGGCGGGTCTTGCGTTTTGGCCATCAATGATGACCAGAAAATATGCCTGGTAAAACAGTATCGGATCGCGGTGGAGGATTTTCTGTATGAGCTTCCGGCAGGCAAGCTCGAAGCCGGCGAGGATCCGGAAGACTGCGCGCGGCGTGAACTTCTCGAAGAGTGCGGGTGGGAGACCGACGATCTGCGTTTCCTGGCCAAAGTCCATCCGACACCAGGCTACTGCAGTGAGCCCATCAATATCTACTGGACGCGTACCGTAAGAGAAGCGACGCAAAAGCTTGATGACGGTGAATTTCTGGAAGTGCTGCAGCTGCCTTTTGCAGAAGCAGTGGATATGGCACTTGAGGGGAAGATTACGGATTCCAAGACTCTGGTCGGCATTCTCAAAGCTGCGGCTCTGCTGGCACAAGAAACGAAAGTGGCTCATGGCACAAAAGAGTAGTGTTAATAAAACCGATGAAATCATCGGCCTCATCTATCTGCTGATCGCGGCGCTCTTGGGCGTAGCGTACTATGTCCCCGGAGTGAACAGCGGTCCGCTCGGGCGAGTCCTGCTTGATCTGGGCAAAGGTCTGCTGGGGCCAGTTGCCTATAGTTTTCCGGTCTTATTTTTAATTCTCGCAATTTCGTCTTTTTTGCGAAATATCGTTCGCAAACATAAGATTCGGATCAATCACGTTTTCCTGCTCTTGATCTTGCTGGCCACCTTTATTCATGCCCTGACCGTTAAAGCAGAACTAGTCTCAGCACTCAGTTTTGACAACGAAAATCAGCAAACCGTTTTTGCGGCTCTTGCGGTTCTCTGGAAAGGCTCACAAAATCCGGCTCTGTATCCCTCGCTGGCTGAGACACTGCCCGGCGGAGTGATGGGAGGCTTAATCGCGCTGGGTTTGCAGCGTGTGGCCGGATATTTTGGCGCTCTCGCGATCATCGTTACTGCAGTACTGGCAGAGGCCGTGGTCATCGGCAATTTCTCTATTGAGCGCATACTGCAGGGGATAGGCGGCCTCTTCGGCTTGTTGTTCCGGTCAATCGGCGGCATTATCGAAACGGCATCTGCCGCGATCTACGAGCTCACCTCTGCCCGGGCAGAGGAAGAGGAAGCTTACAGCAATGAAGCCATGCACAAGGCATCCTCGACTGCCGCTGCTCCTAAACGCAAACCACTCCGCAAAGCAGTTGAGCCAGCAGATTTACCTCATGAAGCAGCCTCCGCGCGTGATTTCGTCATGCCGGCAGCTGTGGGGGGCGTTCCGCATTCGAAGCCCCAGCCTGAGCAGCCGCGGCACTACACCATCGATACCTACAAGGCACCTGATTTCCTCCTGAGTGACGCAGAGCCCAAGGCAGCTCCCGTCTTCGACATTC
>JAAYZH010000133.1 GCA_012514965.1 Clostridiaceae bacterium
AGCCAGCAGACGCTCTTCAACGTCGCCGTAATGGAGTCGTAACACGTCCGTAAAATCGCCCGACACATAGAGCAAAATGTGTTTGCCCTGCTCGATCCCGCTGCTGCGGATGATCGTCTCTTCGCTTAGCCGACGCTCGCCTTTGACCTCAATCCGTGCAATGTAGAATTGCGGCAGAATCGCGACAAGGCCGATGATTAAGCCGACGATCAAAATCAAGCTGAACAGCAGAATCCCGCGGTCTGAGCGGCTTCGTGTGTTGTCTTTTTTGGGCTGCGCTTTACTCATGATTGCTTATTTCCCATCGCCTTGACAATTTCTGACGCGATTGCTGAAGCTGCCTCCGATTTGGCCAAAGACTTCGCTGCTGCCGCCATCGCCTCAAGCTTAGAAGGATTCAGAAAGAGATCATCCAGCAGCTGTCTGAGTTCCATACCGCTGAGGTCTTGATCGGCGACCAGCAGGGCTGCTCCGGCATCGACGAGAGCGGCCGCGTTTTTGGTCTGGTGATCGCCTTTGGCGTGAGGGTATGGTACCAGAATACTCGGCTTGCCCATTGCGGCAAGTTCTGCGCAGGTACCGGCTCCGGCTCTGCAAATGACCAGATCCGCCGCTGCCAGCTGGTCGTGCATGTCGAAGACATAATCACTGAGGCGCAAGTAATCGCCAAAGTCTTCGAGCTGCTCTTTGACTTCGCTGTAGTGTTTGCGTCCGGTCACCAAATGAATTTTGTATGGTGTACTGGATGGATTGCGGTACAGGCGCGCGGCAAGGTCGCTGGTAGCATGATTGATGGTCACGGAACCGAGACTGCCTCCCGTGGCGAGCACATAGCGCTGCTTGCCAATAATTCCCAGACGCTCACGAGCCTCTGCCCGCGTGTCCTCGAAAAACTCCGGAGCGATCGGATTGCCTGTCAGGAGAACCTTCTTCGCTGACTTGAAATACGAACGGGTGTTTTCGAAGCTGATGCAGACGCAAGCTACCCCACCGGACATGCTCCTCGTACTTTTCCCGGGGTAAGCGTTTTGTTCATGCAATATTCGCGGCAATCTTTGGGTTTTGCCTGCAGCCATCAAGGGGGCGCAGACATAGCCGCCTGTTCCGACCACTGCTTTGACCGGCAGCTGATCGATCAGCTCCAGACATTGACGTCGACCGCGAAAATAAGCAAACACTGCGGCGGTGAAGATTTTCGCTGAACGATACTCGAAAGGTATCGCTTCAATCCAGTAGAATGGGAAGCCCGCTCGGCCAACGAGTTCTGCTTCGATGGCGTCACTTCTGCCGCAAAAGACAATTTGCGTATCGGGCTGGGTTTTGGCCAATTCGAAGGCGATCGACAAGGCCGGATTGATGTGACCTGCCGTTCCTCCGGCTGCGAACAAAACAACCGGTTTATTCTTGTCCAGCGAGGCCAGAATGTCAGCGTGATTCTGTGCCATCGCTTTGGCAAAACTCTTGTCCATCTATCTCGCCTCCGCAACAGCTGCCGTATCCGGCTTGCGCAGACCATACTTCGAAACATTCAAAAGCAAGCCGACGCCGATTAGGAAAAACATGTTTGAGGTACCGCCGTAGCTGAAAAAGGGCAAAGAGATCCCCGTAGGAGGGATAGCCCCGACATTGACTCCTATATTCAGCAAGGCCTGAATCGTAATCAAAGAAGATATGCCCCCCGCAACAATCTGCGCGTAGACGGAGCTCGCCTTAAAGGCCACCCGCAAACCCAGAATAAAGAAAATCAGAAAGAGCAGGATAACGGCAATACCGCCGATCATGCCCAGCTCTTCCACCAAATTACTAAAGATGTAGTCATTGTGACCTTCAGGTAAGTAATTATTCTTCTGCTTGCCCTGACCCAGGCCGACTCCCAGGAGCCCGCCGGATCCGATCGCGATCAAAGCCTGACGCGACTGGTAATACTCATCGTCTGTTGCCTCTTCTGCATCCGTAAAAATCTCCATGCGCGTTACGACATGGTCAAAGCGGCTCACGATTTTTTCCGGCAGCATCGGCCTAAAGGCGATAAATGCCCCTATCAAGATCCCCAGTACCAGCAGACCGATGATCGAAGACACGATCCAGCTGCGCAAGGGCAAGCCGGCACTCAAAAGGCAGACAATGGCCACAGCAGACAAGATGATGACACCAGATACGTGAGGCTGGAAAAATACGACCAAAATCGGCAGTCCGAGGATGATGACAGGAAGCATGATATCGAGCCAGGCCCCCCGCATAGCACCTCTAAAACCGCGCGTTCGCTTGAACCTACCCATCGCGCGTTCCTTGTTCAGCCAGGATTCATAGCAGGCCAGCGTGTACACAACAACCACTTTAAATAATTCCGATGGTTGGAAACTGCCAAACAACGGAACCGACAGCCAGCGTCGCGCGCCGTTGATAGGCGTGGAAAACCAGGTCATAACCAGAAGCATAAGAGATAAAACATAGAAGAAGACAGCAAGTTGCGGACGGTCAAAAATCTTGATGTTGAACTTCGTCACAAAAAATATTGCAACAACACCCAGGACGTTCGCTAAAAGTTGACGAAAAAGATAACTCGTTCCGCCTCCGACGTTCGAAATCGATTCAGACATACTGGCGCTAAACAGCATAACCAGGCCAAAACACAGCATCAGGACGAGGGTGATCACGAGCCCGGCGTCCACATGCTGCGGTTCTTCCACCATACGGCGGCGCGCGTTCCTTGACTGCGGCACAGCCTCACGCGCCACATCAGGCGGGCTGATCTGGCGTATGCTGCGAGAGGGTGATTTTCTGCTGATTTCCGGCATATTTTCTCCTAATTAACGAGCGAGCCATGGCCAGTGGCTAAGTGCGGCGCAAACCGAGCCCGCCAGGGTAACCAGAACAAACACCGTCACGACTTTATATTCGCTCCAGCCGCCCAACTCAAAATGATGATGAATCGGTGACATGCGGAAAATTCGCTTACCGCCTGTGTGCCGAAAATAAGTCACTTGAATAAAGACAGACAGGATATCAATCACATAGATTGCACCGCTCAGCACGAAGGCCCAGGGAATCTGTTCGGCAAGGAAGAGAGCCGAGACCAGTGCACCCAGTGCCAGCGAACCCGTATCACCCATGAAGACTTTGGCCTTGTGCCAATTGTAAAGCAAAAAGCCCAGCAGCGCGCCTGCCATCAAAAATGATAAGATTCCCGCACCTTCCGCAACTACACTGTTGTAGCCCAATAGCGCGGTAATTCCGGTAAACAAGAGGACCACAATCGTGATGCTGCTGGCCAATCCATCTACACCGTCGGTGATGTTGACTGCATTCGTGCAGGCATAAAAATAAAAGAGCAGAAATAAGCCATAGAGAAGCTTGCCCCAGCCGGCAATGACGAGCACGCCCCAGCCAAAGGGCCAGACCATACGAATCTCCTCATTCATTCCGAAAAGATAAATCGCAATGAAGATCGCTTCCACTAGCAGGAGCGCAATCGTTTTTTGCTTGGCAGAAATTCCCTTCTTGTCCTTGCGGACCTTGACGAAGTCATCCCAATAGCCAATTGCTCCATGCACCAGCGTAAAGAGCAAAATCAGCAAAACCGTGCTGTTAAAACGAAACACAAGGTAGATCACGGTCAATAACGTGAAAGCCGAAAGAAAGATAAAGCCGCCAAAAGTCGGTGTACCCGACTTCTTAAGATGTGTGCTGGGACCGACCTCGCGAACTTGCTGGCCGGTACGGCTGCGTTGCAGCATAGGCAAAATCACGCGTCCGGCCAAGGCTGACACACCAAAACCGAGAAGCAAAGCCAAAGGCATAAAAATTTCTGCTTGCAATAACATTCCTGTTCTCTCCCTTAGTCCCTTAGCTGGTCGACTGTGCTTCAGACTCAGCTGACCGCCGTGTGTGGCGGGGCAGAGCTTTGCGCAAAGCCTTACAGATGTTCTCCATCTGGTAGCCGCGCGAAGCTTTGACCAAAATCACGCTCCGTTGTAAATGAGACGCCAATAATGCCTCTGTCAGCTGATCTTGTTCAGCAAAAGTGGCAATAAGCGCACCCGGATTCGCTTCCAGGACTCCGGCCGCTAGTTTATCAGCCCACGGTCCCAAAAGATAGTACTGCGAAAATGCGCTCTTCCCCGCGGCCCTCCCGATATCTTCGTGCAGCTCCAACGCGTAGGTACCCAATTCATTGACACCACCAAGTACCACGACGGAGGATTCATAGGTCGGATTGCGTTGCAACACCTCTGCCAGGTGGAAGGCAGCCTTCATGGACTCAGGGCTCGCATTATAGGTGTCATCGATCAAAAGATTCCCGTCACCCAGTTCTTCGACCTGCTGACGTCCTGATGTCAAGCGCAGTTCGCGCAAGGCGGAAGCTGAACGTTCAGGGTCCAGGCCGAGCAGCATCGCGACAGCGATCGCGTTGAGCGCGTTTTCGAGTTGCTGCAGACCGGGGCGAATCAGTCTGACCTGCGGCAGGACAATCGTCTCTCCGCCCGGTTTCTCACAGTGCACGCTGAAGCTCATGCCGCCTGCGGATTCCTGGACCTCTGCCGCGCGCAGGATTGTGCCTGAGGGCAAGCCGGGAAAGAGGTTTGCACCTCGATATTCAGCAGCGAGAAGGGCGACTTCAGCCAGACGTTCGGCGTCGGCCTCCGGAAGTTCCGCGTCTTCCTTGAGCCTGGTACGCAAAGAACCGGCCTGACCTTCCGTTGTGATGAAGATAATGGGTTGAGATG
>JAAYZH010000134.1 GCA_012514965.1 Clostridiaceae bacterium
GCGCAGGGCTGTGAAGGCAGGTGCATTCAAAAGCTCGTCCACTGACTTGTCCTTGTAAAGCTCCTTGTATTGTTCGGGGACCTGGTCAAAGGGCATGTGCGGAGGATTTGGCGCCCAGACCATGAAAAATGGCTGGTCATCGGGTCTTTCGCCGTGCTCGTTACGCAGATATTTCTTGACGCGTTCGGCTTCCAGGGCAGGCCCCCATTCTCCGGGAAATTCCTGGACAGACTTGACGTCGTTCGTATTTTCCCAATAGTGCGGGCGAAAATGCTGATCGCAGCAGCCATAGGAGAACCAGAAGTCGAAGTGGTGGCGACGCGAGACGGGGGTGAATGCATCCCAGATCTTGCCATCGGCACGACGCGGTTCCAAATGAGCCGCATCCGTTTCTTCAGGGGAATCCAGATGCCACTTGCCGACATAACCGCAGTGGTAGCCGTTCTCGAACAGCACATCCGGAAGACACTTTACAGCCGCGCTTAAGCGCACCATAAACTGACGGGTCGAACTGTTGCTGTTACCCATTACGCCATTCGTGCAGGGGTACTGGCCTGTGAAGAGCATCCCGCGATGAGGGCTGCAGACGGGGTAGTTCGAGAATACGTTCTCGAGCTCGAGACTCTCCGCTGCGAGCCGGTCGATGGCAGGTGTAAGCACCGGGTCTTGTCCGCGATAGCCCAGGGCACGCTGGCGAAGCTCGTCCGGCAGGATGTAGAGAATATTGGGTCTAGACGGTTTCATCACAGACAGTCCCCCATACTTCAAATTGTGTCAAAGCAGGAAATGGCGAAGGACCTTCGGCTTGGATCAGGCGTTCAAGACGCAGCTGACGGCAGGTGATCGTCTCCGACAGGCGGAAGACCTGGGGCAAGTCTGTTTTCTCCAGCTCCACAGTCACTCGTTGTGCGTCGTCGAAAACGACATCAGCCTCGACCCAGTAGTTGTCATGCGGGAAGTCACAGCGGATGGTGATCCGCAGCTCATCGACTGCGCATGTGACACCCAGGTCCAGAGTGAAAGCGGCTTCGGGATCGCGGTTGATCCCCCAGCTTTGGTAGGGCCAGGGTCCGTGACCGGCATTGGCATGGCAGCCATCGATGGCGTTACGTGATGCGAATACGGCTTCGCCGCGGGTCTCGATATTGGCCAAAGAGTGCGGAAAGACGGACGCATTCTGGTGCTGGTCATAGGCGTTCACAGAGAGGCAGCGTCGCTGAAGGACTTCCTCCGGCCTCGCTGCCCTTGCGGTCAGCAGGTGGACAGAGCCGCTGAAAGCCAGCGGATTCATCGCGGTTTTCTTCTCGGCAAACGGAATCATGTAAGTATGCAGAGCAGAGGACAGGTAGACCAGCGTTTCGCCCAATGTGGAATCAAGCGCAAGCCAAAGCCAAACACCCTCCTCTTCACTCTCGAGCACCAGCGTGTCACCTTCTTCATAGGCACCTTGCATGACCAGGCGAGGATAGACCGACCACTCACTCTGCGCAACGCTCGCTCCCTCGCCTCTTTGGACCGAGAGGCGAAGGCGCGGCAATTGATCGTAATAATTTTCGACTGCCGTTCGTTTCATTAGCGCAGCTCCGAGGCGGGGATGTGATCCATGTCGTCAAAGGCTTGATTCTCACCGCCCATTGCCCAGATGAAGGTGTAGTTCGTCGTACCGACACCCGAATGCAGACTCCAGGACGGAGCGATTACGGCGTCATAGTTGCGCATGACGAGGTGGCGAGTCTCTTTCGCCTCGCCCATCATGTGGAAGACGACCTGATCCTCAGGGACTTCCAGATAGGTGTAGATCTCCATGCGGCGTTCGTGGGTGTGGCAGGGCATAGTGTTCCAGACGCTGCCGGACGCGAGCTGCGTGAGACCCATGGACAGCTGGCAGGTGTCGAGGACATCGGGATGAATAAACTGGTTGATTACGCGTTTGTTGGCAGTGGCTTCGCTGCCCTGCGGATTCTTGCGGGCTTCGGTGATCGTAAGGAGTTTCGTCTCATAGCTGGTGTGCGCAGGAGCCGAAACGCCGTAGAAACGGGCTGGTGCTGCGGGATCGAAACTGGCGAAGGTTACTTCCTTGCTGCCCTTCGTAATGTAGATGCAGTCCTTATAGCCGAGCTCATAGACGGTGCCGTCGACGGTGACACGGCCCTTGCTGTCAGGGCTGACGTTGAAGAAGCCGACTTCGCGACGCTCGAGGAAGTAGTGGGTGCCAAAGGTATGCCAGACGTCCATGCCCTCGGAAATCGAGAGCTCCTTCTCTACCGGCATGATACCCAGCGTCACCATACGGTCGACGTGGGAGTAGACTGCCTGCACGGTATCTGCCTGATACAGGTCAGTGATCAAAAATTCGTTGCGCAGTTCCTCTGTGGTGTAGCGTTTGACGTCTCTTGGGTTTGTGGAATATCTTGTGTCCATATCTGTTCCTTTCCTTCTTGCAGTTTTGCTTATTGTAAAGGCCCGGTGCGACACCGAGCCTTGAGTGCTGTTCTTTACCAGTACGGGCTCCAGTTGCCGGAAAGCCGGGTCAGGGCTTCCAGATAGAAGTAGTCGCCCCAGGATACGCATTCATCGACACCGTTATCTGCTTTGATGCCGTTGTAAGGCGAATGTTTGGCATATACGCCATGCAAGAGCAGACCGTTGGAAGTCTCTGCATCTTTCACTGCGCAAGTGTCGATCAGGGCTTTGGCCAGTTTGGAAGCAATCTGCCAGTATTCGCGGCTCTCTTCTTCCTCTGACACATCTGCCATCTCGAGCAGACCGCAGATCACGATGGCAGAAGCGGAGGAATCCCATGGTTCTCCTGAACCTTCGCTGAAATCGAGATCCCAGTACGGCACTAGATTGGCCGGCAGCTTATCCAGGTAGTAGTTAAGGACCTTCTTGAAGGTCTCCTTGTATTCTTCGTTCGCTGTGTAGCGATAGCTGATTGCGATCCCGTAGACCGCCCATGCCTGTCCGCGAGCCCAGGAAGAATCGTCCTTGTAGCCCTGGTGTGTTACACCCTTCACAGGCTCTCCGGTCTGCGGGTCGAAGAAGAACGTATGGTAGGCCGATCCATCTTCACGGATCGCGTAGCGAAGAGTGGTATCGATGTGCTGGTGCGCAATCTCACTGTAGTACTCGTCGCCGGTTTCTTCCGCTGCCCAGTAGAGCAACCCTAAGTTCAGCAAACAATCAATGATCAGTCTATGGTGGTCCGGGCTGTTATTCGGACCCCAGGCCTGGAGGAACTGGCCCTTGTCCTTCCAGCGGGTAATAAGCTGATCTGCTGCCAGGAGCGCAGCTGTCCTGGCATCCTCGTCACCGGTCAGCTGGTAGGCTGCGACACACGAGGGAGTATAGAGGAAGCCCATGTCATGGTGATCTACCTCTACCTTGTTCTCGATACGCTCAAGGAAGCTCTGCACCATGATCAGGCCCGCGTACATAAAGATCGGGTCTCCGGTGCGTTCATAGGCCAGCCAGACTTCGCCGGGCCAAAAGCCATTCGTCCACTCGACGTTCTCAACGTTCGGATAAAATTGGCCTTCGCTGGTGTCTGCCTGCAGCTCATAGGTGAAGTCAGGAAGATTGTTTCTGACCTGCATCACAGCGAAATTCATCGCCTCCTGCAATTCACTTACGCCTAACTCTGGATACTTATTGAAGTCAATCATATGCGGATTCTCCTAATCATTCTTGTGCAAGATTACCTTTAGTCTAGCATAGCGAGACGGTCAATATAAGCCAGTTTCTTGGGATAAGTCTTCTCAAAGTTTGCATTTTGTGCACATTTCGCTACAATACAGATAGCTATATATTTACTTTTCTTACCCGGAGGTGGCTCGATGATTTTGCATGATACCTGCCAGACTGCCATTCAAGAGTGTCTGAC
>JAAYZH010000135.1 GCA_012514965.1 Clostridiaceae bacterium
ATTTCATTACCAAAGGACCTGACGGCAAACCGTCCGACGTTATCAAGGACGAGAAGTTCCGCAAGCTCTTCAATATTTTGGCCGACAAGCCCGAAACGGTGGCTGGATTCTTTGTCCCCAGGATGCTAAGCAATACGAAGAATAACAAGCAGATCGCCTGGCTGACCACACCCAAGGCGGCGTGGCGTTTCACGACAGCAGCTCTTCGCAAGGATAGATTACTCTAGGATAGCGGTCACCAATGTCCGCCGGCCGGCTAAGTAGGGTAGCGTTACGCGATTGGGGCGACTTGGTCTCGAGAGAGAACACACGAGTTTATGGAGGAATTATGAAAGTATTACTGATCAATGGCAGTCCCCGGCCAAAAGGCTGCACATTTACCGCACTAAGTGAGGTCGAAGAGCAGCTGCAGAAGCAGGGTATAGAGACGGAAATCGTCCAGGTAGGACATCTGGACATCCGGGGCTGCACAGCATGTGGCTATTGCAGCAAGGCCGGGAAGTGCGTTTTCGATGATGTCGTCAACGAAATTGCGCCTAAGCTGGCCAAAGCAGACGGACTGGTGCTTGGTTCGCCGGTCTACTTTGCCTCAGCCAACGGAACCTTGATCTCGTTTCTGGATCGGCTGTTCTTCAGTACCGGTTTTGATAAGCGAATGAAGGTGGGTGCCGCCGTAGTTTCTGCGCGACGGGGCGGAACTTCCGCGGCTTTTGACCAGCTCAACAAGTACTTTACAAACCAGGGCATGCCAGTGGCTGCCAGTCAATACTGGAACAGCGTACACGGGGCTAGCCCTGAGGATGTCAGGAAGGATACGGAAGGCATGCAGGTCATGCGAAGCTTAGGCCAAAACATGGCCTTTTTAGTCAAAAGTATTGCTTTGGGCAAAGAAGCCTTTGGCCTGCCTGAGAAGGAAGCGCGTCTGTTCACGAATTTCATTCGCTAGAGGATGAAGTCGAGGGCGGAACGCACGACAACTAGATGCGCTTGTAAAAGACACTGCCTCTGAGCAGCGTGAAGGTTGAATCTTCTGGAGCAACAGGCTGTGCGAGCCTGCAGCGGCATGGGGTATAATGAACAAAGAACAGCAGAAAATACTAGTCCACAAGGAAAAGTTATGAAGAAAAGATTGAAGGCTGCCCTGATCGGCGGCGCTTTGCTGGGACTGATTTGTGTAGTAGGAGCTTTTGTCCGCTCCGGCTTCACGGCCTCTCCGCTGGATGTGTTCGCCCTGTGGTACAACCGTGTGATAATCGGCTTGGTTGTAGGCGCGCCCTGGCCGACGGTCGAGAAGAAGCAGGCCTGGCTGCGAGGCGGTATTTTGGGGCTGCTTGTCTCATTTGCCTACTATAGCTCAACCGGGTTTACGGACCCTGTGAGCTTTGTCGCCGGCATCGTCTATGGTGTTGTTCTGGAAGCCTGGCTGGCCCGTGCACCCAAGCCATAATTACTGGACCTGGGCACTGGCAATCGCGGCCTTGAGCCGCATCTGTGTGAGGGCAGAGGGATGAAGAAGTATCTCACCATTATCGTCATCTCCGTTGCGGCGATCGTGCTGGCAGCCTGCGGGACCACGAGCAGTGATTTGACCATGCACCCTGGAATCAAGGCTTATTCGCCGTCCATGTCATCTGTGCCGGGAATCGAACTCACGGCTGTGTTCACACGTGATGTGAAGAACAAGAATCCTCAGTATCACTGGGTCGCGGAGCAAGGCACCTTTCTGATGTGGAACGAAGCCAACAACTGGCAGGTCAAGGATCTGGGCCAGGATGTGCTGACCAATGTCCACAAAGTGCATTGGTCTGTGGGCCTGGAGCGGACGATCCCCGCAAAGGCATTTCAGATCCTGCTGTCTGTTGAGAACACCGATACAGGCGAGATCCTTGCCTCCGCAACGCTGCAAATCGAGCAGCCTCGAACGGGTTATTTCATAATTGACTGACGAAGGAGCACATGGAATGGAAATACAATTTGTCAGAGGTACAGCGGAGCATGTGGACGCCTGCGCGCAAGCAATGGAGAACTCGTCCTTGCAAAACGTGTATTTTCAGGCTCCGGAGCGTCGTAAGAGCGCTGTACTCGAAGGCATCGCGCAGGGTACCTTGTATGTCGCACTCTATGATGGTGTATGTGCCGGCTTTGCTTACTACCAGCCCGAGGGAGCCTTCCATGCTTATCCTTACCTGCATCTTTTGGCAGTACACGAAGCGTACCGAGGACGCGGAGTCGGCAAGCAGCTTCTGGCCTTCCTCGAGAATCGGCTCCTGGCTGATAAGGATAAGATGTTCTTGCTGGTCGGTGCCTATAACACGCTGGCCAAAGCCTTCTATGAACGTGAAGGCTACAGCCAGGTCGGCTTGATTCCAGGCCTGTACCGACAGGGTGTGGATGAGTGCCTGATGATGAAGCTTCGTCCCGTGGGTGAACAGGAGTAGCTGCCGGGTAAGGCCAAAGCCTCCTGGACGGCCCGAAAAGTTCCTCTGTAAGCTGTTGAGCTTATCTTGTCGAATGTTACCAAATCTCTTGCGAAATGTTGTATAATCCCACAAGGATAAATGCGTTTTTCGCTGGCAAACCTTTTTCACCGCCAACAATGAAGGTTAGCTCATGTCTAATCGTTTTTTTATGTAGGCGGAGAAATAAGAGAGTTTCAATGAATTTTAACGAACTGAACATCATTCCCCCTATTTTGCACGCGCTCGAGAACGAGAATTACGAAGTGCCCACCCCGATTCAAGAACAAGCCATTCCGCCCCTGCTCGAGGGCCGTGACCTGCTGGGCTGCGCCCAGACCGGTACCGGCAAGACCGCAGCTTTCGCGATTCCGATAATTCAGCGTCTCGGCGAAAATCTGGTCTATTCGAAGGACAAACGCAACATCAAGGCCCTGATTCTTACCCCCACTCGCGAACTTGCTTTGCAGATCTTTGAGAGCTTTCGTACCTACGGAGCCTTTACGAACCTGCGTTACGGCGTCATTTTCGGCGGCGTTTCTCAGAAACAGCAAGAACACGTGCTTCGCCGAGGAATCGACATCCTGGTCGCCACTCCCGGCAGACTGATTGACTTGTTCAATCAGCGTCTAGTGGACCTGAGACAGGTAGAGGTTTTTGTCCTGGACGAAGCGGACCGCATGCTTGACATGGGGTTTGTGATCGACGTCAAGAAGATTATCGCCAAAGTACCTCAAAAAAAGCAGACCATGCTGTTTTCGGCTACCATGTCCCGCGATATTTCCGAGATTGCGAACTCAATTCTTGTGGACCCTGTCACCGTCACCGTTACACCGGTGTCTTCTGCAGTCGACACTGTGCAGCAGTCGATGTATTTTGTAGACCGCTATAACAAACGGAATCTGCTGGAGCACCTGTTGAGCGATCCTTCCGTCGAATCTGCGCTGGTGTTTACACGCACCAAGCATGGCGCAGACAGAGTCGTCCGTGACTTGATGGAAGCCAATATCACTGCGGCAGCCATTCATGGCAATAAGTCGCAAAACGCCAGACAGATGGCTTTGAATAACTTCAAGAAACGCGTTACACGCGTGCTTGTCGCTACAGACATAGCCGCTCGCGGCATCGACATCGACGAGCTTTCGCATGTAATCAATTATGAGCTGCCGGAAGTACCGGAGACCTACATTCATCGCATCGGCCGTACAGGCAGAGCGGGATTGGGCGGTACAGCCTACTCTTTCTGTGACATCAACGAAAAGCCTTTGCTCAGAGATATTCAGAAATTATTGGGCAGAGAAGTAGCTGAAGCGGAAGAGAATCCCTTCCCCATGGAGATTTTCGTCGCAGATAACAAACCCAAACAAAAACCGCGCTTCAGCTCACAGCGCAGGAGACGCTAAGCAAACGAAGACTCTACATGAATGGAGAAACACAAGTCCATGAAGAAAGTGAAATTGGCCTTACTGGGCTGCGGTTACCTGAATGAAATTGTTGCCACCGCTTTAGCAAACAATTATCTGCCTGAATATGAGCTTGTGGGCGTGCTCGGACGTAATTCCGAGCGCACGGCGGCCTTCGCCGAACGTCACAACTGTGTGGCCTGTTCCACCATTCAAGAGCTTCTCGCTCTGGAACCGGACTTTACCGCAGAGGCCGCCTCACCTCAGGCACTCCGAGACTACGCGGAGGACATCCTCCGCGGCGGCTCGAATCTTGTGGTCTTGACGATTGGCGCTTTTGCGGACGCCGACTTCTATGCCCGGGTCAAAGCCTGCGCTGCTGAACAAGGCCGCAAAGTCTACATTGCCAGCGGCGCGGTCGGCGGCTTCGACGTCCTGCGCACCGCTGCCTTGATGAGCCCCATCACCGTGACGATGACATCGAAAAAGGCGCCGCAGTCCCTCTACTACACACCCATGTACCGGGAAGGACTGCTGGATATCACGGAACCCGAGCAAGTCTTCAGCGCCAGTACCAAGCAGGCCATCGAAATGCTGCCCTTCCACTTCAATGTGGCGGTTGCGACGGCTTTGGCCAGCGCCGGCCCGGAAAACACAACCTTGAACATCGATGCTGTGCCCGGTTTCCGCGGGGACGAATACAAGATCGAGCTGCGCGGCGAGGAAGTGTGGACCGACCTCAACATCTACTCACGGACCAGCGCCATCGCAGGCTGGAGCGTCGTCGCGGCCTTGCAGAACGCCGTATCACCGATCGTATTTTAGTACTGTAATTCTCCAGGCCGAGGAGGCCACCATAAAAGTTGTCCTTTGGGCAACTTTTTTTGTTGTACGACTCTACTTCACAGATAGCCCAAGGCAATTGCCATTCGCTTTCCGTTGCCCTACGATCAGCGAGAGGTACAATGCGATGAATGATCAAGAGCTTTGGGCATTCTTTCTTGAACAAACAGGTACAGAGACGGCAGCGTATGAGGCTTGGAGCTTTGGTGACAGCCCTCGGGTTGCCGACGAACTCTTGGCGCTTGTTTTGGCCCACTGGCGCCAGGTACATCAGGACTTCTTCACACGCGAGCTTTCGCCTTATAATGTGCTATTCTTTGAGGATATGCTCGTGGTGTGCGAGGAATTCGAGCTTGTCTTCGTGCCGCCTGCGCTTGTGCCGGGCCAGAAGGCGAGGTAGACCATGGATGTTCCAATCGATCTCTCCGCCATTACGATCCAGACAGAACGCTTGCTGTTACGCGCTTTCCGTGAGGACGACCTGGCGTCCAATCTCGGTCATCCTCTACGTCAAGAGAATCTGGTGATCAGGTCGAAGCTGGTCATGGCCTTTGCCCCCTGGTATTTTGCCCACAACAATGAAGAGGACGAAAACCTTTGTTTTGTGCGCATCGTTTTGCAGGAGGGGTTTTTCTACCAGGGCAGGATGGGCTATCGTGTGGACTTCCGGGAGCAGAAGGCTGAAGAATTCAAGTTTACTTACGATATCGTCGAGGTGCCGTAGTCTGCTCCGTCAAGACGGCGAATCTTCGTGCAGCGATTGAATTTCGCCAAACGTTCGATGACATCGGCGATGGCAGTGGTTAGGGCGGCAGTCGGTTCGACTCCTTCTTCAAACCACAGATTATGGACGGTTAGGGTTTGCTCTTTCGTGTCCGCAGCTGCGTCGATCCGGCCGACGATATTTTCGCCAAAGAGGACAGGCAACACGTAGTAACCGTACTTGCGCTTGGCCTTGGGTGTATAAATTTCCCAGGTGTAGTCAAAGTCGAAGACGGCGCGGATCAGTTTGCGATCCCAGAGCATAGGGTCGAGCGCAGCCAGGCATTCGCAGCGTGGACGGTAGCTTTGAGCGCCGATGGCATCCTCAAGCAGCGGCAGATCGGGTGTCTGCAAATAGAGCGAGTGGGCCAAGCCATCGACTGCCACTTCGACCAGTTTGCCTTCGGCAAGCAAATCCGCAAAGACTGCCTGCCGCTGGGCTGCCTTGAAGCCTGGGATATTGAGCCAGGCATCGGAAGGGCGATTCCACAGCAATCCGACCGCTCCGATTCGACGCAGTGCACGCCATTTGCGGAAGTCGTGGTCGTCGGGCAGCGGTTCCGGTGTCTGGAGTAGTT
Organism: Clostridiaceae bacterium; assembly: GCA_012514965.1. Lineage (GTDB taxonomy): Bacteria > Bacillota > Clostridia > Saccharofermentanales > Fastidiosipilaceae > JAAYZH01. The sequence continues at coordinate 6,043 of JAAYZH010000135.1, forward strand.
CTGCTGGCAGGTGTTTTTCGGCCAAATCATAGTGTTTTCGAGTGCCCCGCTTGTGGTGGATGACAAGCTCACCGTTGCCGTAGAGCTGTTCCAGGACAGAGCGGGAGGCGTCAGACCGGCCTGCGGTGTTGCCGCTCCAGTGTAAGGAAGAGTACCAGAACACTTGTCCTTCGATAGGCAACGATTCTTTGCTGACCGGACCGTGTTCGGCAATGTAGGCTTTGGCCTCGCGGCTAAGCTCGGCGATCTGCTCAAAGTTGCCTGCTCCTCTGCGGGAGGCCTCCCGGGCGCGCGCGAAATAGGGCCAGTCCTCGACGGGAAAAATCGAGAGATTCTTATCAGGGTAATCGATCAGCTGACGATCTTCATAGAGCAGCTCAGATAACAGCTGCTTGCTGAAGCCGGCGACACGCGATTGCAGAGTAAGCTCGGCGTTGCGGCCGCAGGCATCCACAGGATCGAATTGGATACAGCCCGCCTGACGGACGAAGGCTAAGGCTCCTGCTTTGCCGACGAAGCGATAGTCACCCAGCAATCCGTGTTTCAGCAGAAGAAAACGGCGTGCTTGCTGCTTGCTGATTGTAATCATGTCTAGTCTCCCCGCAGCGCATTCATGCGCAGGTGCGTAAACAGCTTTATAGCTCATTCTAGCAGTGATTCGTCATTGCCACGAAGACACTGAAAAAGTCGCTTGAATGGCAACATTTGCCGCTATACGTCCTCGCCTCACGAATACCACCGAAAGTTGCCACAAACGCCCCCCCTATATGTCAAGATGATTGTCGCCGGCAAAGAAAAGAATTATCCTGCAAGCAGCAGGAACGGAGGACACACCATGGCTTATTCAG
>JAAYZH010000136.1 GCA_012514965.1 Clostridiaceae bacterium
AAGCTTCCTTTCACCAGCCGATAGACGGCAGAAGACTGGCATGTTACCTTCTTTGTGCCAGCCGAGTGGCAGCAAAAGACTGCCCATTAGCTTCCTTTCACCAGCCGATAGACGGCAGAAGACTGGCATGTTACCTTCTTTGTGCCAGCCGAGTGGCAGCAAGAGACTGCCCATTAGCTTCCTTTCACCAGCCGATAGGCGGCAGAAGACTGGCATGTTACCTTCTTTGTGCCGGCCGAAAGACAACGAGAAACTAACAAGTAAGCTTCCTTGTGCCAGTCGAGAGGCGGCGAGCGAAACCCAAGATCGAGATTGCGAGTTTTCACGAGCTAGAGGCGAGCAGAACTACTGTTCAGCCTGGTTAGCACTCATTGATTCGGAAACCTGACATTGAAATTCGGAGGATAGGTCATGCAAACAGTACGTTCGAAATCCGGGGCCGGCTCTGGCAGCGCAACACCACAGTTACCGCCTGCAGATCAGCGATTTACGAAGCTAGAGCGCAGCTGGATCGGTTACGACATCGGCAATTCGGCTTTTACACTGCTGGTCACCACAATCCTGCCTCTCTACTTTAACAGCCTCGCGGAGGATGCCGGTATCGCTCCTTCGATGTATCTGGCCTACTGGGGCTACGCGATCTCGGTGACTACGATCATTGTTGCCCTGATGGGGCCGATCCTGGGCGCTGTCTCCGACCACTCCGGTTCGAGGAAACAGATCTTCTTGATGACGGTTGTGTTGGGTGTTTTGGCCATGCTTGTTTTGGCCTTGCCGCTCACCTGGTTCAGCTTCCTGGTCTTGTTCGTGGTTGCGCGTACCGGCTACCAGGCAAGCTTGGTCTTCTATGACTCCATGCTTCACGACATCACGACGCCGGATCGTATGGACAAAGTCTCGAGCTATGGCTACGCCCTGGGCTACATCGGCAGTTGTATTCCTTTTGTTCTGAGCTTGCTGGTTGTGCTGGGCAAAGATGTCGTCGGCCTGGATATGAAGACCGCGATTGCGATCGCAATCGTGATTAACTCGATCTGGTGGCTGGCCTTCACGGTTCCGCTGCTGCGCAACTACAAGCAGCGCTACTATGTCAGCAAGGGACGTGTCAATGTAGCGGAGGTTTTCCGCGGGCTGGGGCGCACGCTCAAGGAAATCGCAGGCGACAAGAAGCTCCTGTTGTTCCTGATCGCCTTTTTCCTCTACATTGATGGTGTATACACGATCATCGACATGGCCGTGGCCTATGGCGGTTCGATCGGTCTGGCCAGCGAAATGTTGCTCCTGGCCCTGCTGGTGACGCAGATTGTTGCTTTCCCCTTCGCGATCTTGTTCAGCCGCCTGGCGCAGAAATATCCGAACCACAAACTGATTCAGGTGTGTATCGTAGCTTATACGCTAATTGCGGCGTTCGCCGTGCAGCTCGATAAGATCTGGGAATTTTGGTTCCTCGCGGTTTTGGTGGGTATGTTCCAGGGTGGTATTCAGGCGATGTCCAGGTCTTATTTCGCGCAGCTGATCCCCCCGGAGAAGAGCGGCGAATACTTTGGCCTCTACGATGTCTTTGGCAAGGGCGCGGCTTTCATGGGAACTTCTCTGGTGGCGGTGATCAGCCAGGTTACCGGCAAGCAGAACTATGGTATTGCCGCCATCGTTGTGATTTTCTTGCTGGGTTTCTTCGTCTTCCGTGCTTCGCTCAGGCAGCCCGGTGGGGCAGAGGCGAAGCGGCAGGGGTCATAAGGCCAGTCAGATCGGGCCAAAGACAAGCAACAAGCAAAAAAAGAGCCATGACGCGAGTCATGGCTTTACTTGTATGATGTTGAGCGGGCGACGCCGCTTGATCTTCATCAGCTCGGTGCGGTCGGCCTTGTCGTCGGTAATCAGGTAAGTGATGCGATCGAGGTTTTCGTTCGTGTAGTGGCAAGTACGGCCGATTTTCGAGTGGTCGGCGAGTACTACGACCGGTCCTCGGCACTTGCGCATCATCTGGTCGTTGATGTTGGATTCCGTGCTGAAGTAGGTGCTGAAGCCGCCTTCTTCCGAAAGGCCATTCGCGCCCAGAAAACACATATCGGCGTTGACAGTGGCAATGGTGCTCAGACTTAGCTCGCCTGAAAAGGTGCAGGACTCGGGGTTGTATTCGCCGCCTGTGATGATGAGGCGGGCTTTCGCTGCGGCTACGTGGTTGATTGCCATGGCGTTGTTTGTGATGATGGTCACATTACGGTCAACAATGCGGGCGATGAATTCGAGGGTGGTGGTGCCGCCGTTGACGAAGATTACGCTGTTCTCAGGGAGCAGTGTAACGGCCATGGCAGCGATCGCCTGCTTCTCTTGGACATTCTCAAGTGCTTTCTGCTTGAAACTGGGAATCAGCAGCTTGTTCTCAGGCAGCAGCATGACAGAACCATGCATTCTCTTGACAATGTTCAGTTCCTGAAGCTCAGTAAGGTCACGGCGCATGGTTACTTCCGAGACTTTGAAAACTTCGCCGAGCTCCTGCACACTCACAACTGGGTGCGCCTGAAGGTAATTCAAGATTGCGTCTAGACGACGTTGCTTTTTCATGATGCACGGGGTCTCCTCGGAATTTGATGACTTTATTGTAGCACGTTACAAGACACAGCTGACACGTCAACTCAATTCTGGATTTTAATACAGAAATTTTGGTCTGTACACAGGAGAACTGCACAAAAATTGCAACTCAGTTCGATTCCGTGTGCCACAAATCTTTGCCTACATAGTTTGTTAGTGGCTCTGCCTTTACAAATTGAGCAAAAACGGTCAAAAAATTGTATAATTTACCGAATCCGTTCAAGAGTCTAGATTTATTCGCCAAAATTCAGCATAATAAAGCGAGTAGATAATAGCAAAGCTTACATGTTATTTGTTATATTTGTTCCCGCCCTATGCGCTGGCGCGCTGTTGCGTGAAGGCCAGGCTTTGGCCCCTATTCTGGTGAGAGGTATGCAACCGCTAGGCATGCAAAGTGTGAGAGCCATGCAAGAGAATAAGGCACTATTGATCGTTGATGTGGGCACGTCCAGTCTTCGGGTGGCCCTCCTGGACGAGCAGGCTCACTGCAATTGGATCGATAGCCGCAAGTACCGGCCGTCGTATCTCGACGCCGTTACGATTGAGCAGGATCCGGAAGTCTGGTGGAATGCGCTTGATGACCTCCTGCTGGAAGCACAATCCTGGTTGCAGGGCCGCCTGAGCCCTCGCGCTATGGTACTGACCTCACAACGATCTTCTGTAATTCCTGTAGACCGCGCGGGGCGAGCGCTTCGGCCGGCTATTATGTGGCAAGACAAGCGTCACACCGCGGTTTGCGCGCGACTTGAAGCGGCGAATCCGGATTTGCAAAGTATTACCGGCGCGATGATGAACACAGCATACTCCGGACCTAAAATGGCCTGGCTTAGAGAGAATGAGCCCGAAGTCTATGAAGCAGCCTACAAGCTGATGACCCCGGCGGAGTTTATGATCTACCGTCTCACGGGTGAAGCACGCACTGATTTTACGTACGCAAGCCGCAGCCTCCTCTTTGACCTGCGCAGTCTGACCTGGCACGACGGCCTTCTTGAAGCGTTCGGACTAGATCGCGACAAGTTATGCGACGCAGTCAGCCCCGGCAGCGAGGTCGGCCGTCTGGATCCGGCCTGGTGCAAGCGCTGGCAGTTGCCCGAAGGCCTCCCCCTGCTCTCGGCCGGCGGTGATCAGCAATGTTCCGCGCTGGGCCTTGGCGTTGTCGGCGAAGGTCGTTACGAGCTTACCGCAGGTACCGGTGGTTATGTCATGACCCTAGGCAAAACCCTGCCTAAAGTTTACCGGGGCACGGCTGTTAACGTGGCTGCCATTCCGGGCTTCTACAATTACGAAACCACAATGATCACCTGCAGCAGCGCTTTTGACTACTTCTGCAGGCTGTTTTATCCGGGGCTGGACTACAAAGAAATCGGCGGCAAGCTGGCAGAGGCCGAAGTCGAGGCCGGCGCTGCGGACCAAGAAATCGTAGTCCTGCCATTTTTCCAGGGCTCCGGTTCGCCAGACTGGGCCAGCTTCAAGAAGGCTGATATTCTGGGCCTGGACTTCAGCGCTACGGCAGAGGATATCACGCTGGCCTGCCTGCAGGCGATCGCCTGCGAATTCCACGAGCATATCGATCTTCTCGAGGATGTTACAGGGGTTCCGGCCTCAGAAGTCGTAATCAGCGGCGGACTTACCCGCAACGAATCTTTTTCCGGGATGCTTGCCAGTCTCTTGCGCGCACGGGTGCTGCGTCCGGCTGACTTCGAAGCCAGTGTGTATGGAGCCTGGATGAGTGCCGCGGTGAGCTTGGGGATAATGAATAGCTTCGAGGCCGCCTCTGCTCAAGTGCGCGGCCAGTTTCGCGAAAGCACATACCGGCCGCAGTCAGCGCAGAGCACGCGTTACCGCAAGATCCTGCAGCGTTATCGCGATGCCAAGAACGAAGAACATGTGACGAACAGCCCGAGCCGGGTCGAGGAGGTCAAGTGAAGAAGTATCAGTTAGGACTTTATGAGAAAGCCGTTCCGGCGTCCCTGACCTGGGAAGAACGATTTGCCGCGGCTAAAGCTGCCGGCTTCGACTTCTTGGAACTCAGTATCGATGAGACCGACGAGCGACTGTCCCGCCTGGACTGGTCTGCCGGACAGCGGCATGATCTTGCGGAAATCAGCCGGGCGTCTGGTGTGCCGATTCGATCGATTTGCCTTTCGGGACACCGCAAGTACCCTTTGGGCAGCCAGGATCCCGTAACGCGCGCCCGCGCCCTGGAGATAGCCTTCAAGGCCATTGATCTGGCTGGCGACTTGGGCATACGTCTGATCCAGCTGGCCGGTTACGATGTCTACTACGAAGAGGGCGACTCCGAGACCGAGGCGAATTTTGCCGCGAATCTGGCCCGCGTAACCGCCTATGCGGCCTCCCGTGAAGTCGCGCTCGGCTTCGAGACCATGGAAACCTCTTTTATGGATACGGTGGCCAAAGCCATGCGCTACGTCAAACTCGTCCAGAGTCCCTGGCTCGGTGTCTATCCGGATATCGGCAATCTCAGCAACGCTGCGTTGCTTTATGGCCATGAAGTCGCGGAAGACCTCAAGAGCGGTGCCGGGCACATCTTCGCCGCTCACCTCAAAGAAACCATTCCCGGGCACTACCGTGAAGTCCCCTTTGGCACCGGCCATACCGAGTTTATCGGCGATATAGAATTGCTGCGGGAGCTAGGCGTGTATTCCTATGTAGGAGAATTCTGGTACACAGGCGGCCTGCTGTGGCGGGAAGATCTGGCCAATGCAGGTAAGTTCCTGCGCGACAAACTGGATCAGGTCTTTACGGAGGAGGAGTGAGGATGTTTGAAACAAGTAAACAAGTGATTGCAAGTCTGCCAAAATGCTACGCCATCTGCCTGCTGGAGTCAGGGGGGGAGCAGTCGTTCCTGGTTGCTACAGAGAAGGCCGGGGAGTGCCGGCGTTTTGACGCGTGCGGTAATTATCTGGAGACCATCTGGAGCGAACCGGGCGGTGTCATGACCATGGTGCAGGTTCCCGGCGGGAATGGGGCTTTTCTCTCGACACGCCGTTTTTTTTCGCCGAATGACTCGGCGGCGGCGTCGCTGGTTCTGGCTGAGCCGATTACGAGCGAAGGCGCTCCTGTGCGCGATCTGACGGAGCCGCACGGCTGGCGGGTGACGACGCTTTGCCCGCTGCCCTTTGTCCACCGCTTCGACATTGTCAGCAGCGGCGGCCGGCACTACCTGATCGCCTGCACATTGAAATCAGGACATAACTACAAGGAAGACTGGACGCAGCCCGGCAAGATCCTGGTCCGTGAACTGCCCTCCGACTTCAGCCGGTTCGATGCCGAGGCCGGCAACGCTCTGACTTTCGAAACACTGCTGGACGGTTTGACGAAAAACCACGGCTACGGTCGTTTCGTGCGGGACGGGCAGACTGTAAGCCTAGTCGCCAGCGAGAACGGACTTTACCGGGTGACGCCGCCAACCGGAGAGGCGGACTGGCAGGTCGAGAAGCTCTTGGCCAAAGCTTGCAGTGATGTCCGCGCCCTCGACATTGATGGCGACGGTAAGGTCGAATACATGCTCTTCTCGCCCTTCCACGGCGCTGAACTGAGTTTCTACAGAGAAGGCGATTCGGGTCTGGAGGAGATTTATCGCCACGAGCAGCCGCTGCCCTTCCTGCACGCACTGTGGGGGGGCGAGCTTGGGGGTGTCCCAACCTTCCTGGCGGGTTATCGCCAAGGGGAGAGGGATCTTTTGGCCGTGACCTGGGATGCGGCCGGTGAAACCTTCGCATTCCAGAGGCTGGATCACGACCGGGGACCCACGAACGTCCAGGTCTACACAGCTGAAGGACAAGAATATATAATCGCCGCCAACCGCGAGACCGATGAAGTTGCGCTCTACGCACTTCATTGACAGAGACTAACGAACTACCGAAGAGTAAACGAGCAGGAGGAATTATGAGCAAAATCGACGAGATCAACAGAGAGAAATGGATTCTGGGCGCCTTCCCTGAATGGGGCACCTGGGTCAACGAAGAGATCGACAGTACCGTGGTCGAGAAGGGCAGCTTCGCCATGTGGTGGCTGGGCTGTGTCGGCATCTGGTTCAAGACAGAGAATGACACGAACCTGGCGATTGACCTCTGGTTTGGCAACGGCAAACGCACGCAGCAGGTAGCTGACATGAAGCCCTATCACCAGATGAGAAACATGATGGGCGTGAAGAAGCTGCAGCCGAACTTGCGTGCGAACCCCATCGTCTATGATCCATTCGCCGTGACCAAGTGCGACGCAGTGCTGTCCACGCACTATCATAATGACCATATTGACCCTTTCTTTGCCAAAGCCGTGCTCGACAACTGCGGACCGGACGTACCCTTCATAGGACCGCTGGAGAGCGTCAAAATGTGGCGTGCCTGGGGTGTTCCCGAAGAGCGTTTACGTGTCGTGAAGCCCGGTGACGTTGTGACCATCAAGGATACGGAGATTCACGTACTCGACTCTTACGACCGCACCTGCCTGGTCACTACAGAAGTCGGCGAAGATCTTGCCGGGGTCTGCCCGACGAACATGGACGAGAAAGCCGTGAACTACCTCTTCAAGATGCCCGGCGGCACGGTCTACCACAGCGGTGACTCGCACTACAGCGTGCGCTATGCCGAAATAGGCAAGAAATTCGATATCGACATCGCGTTTGGCTCCTACGGCGAGAACCCGCCCGGCGCCCAGGACAAAATGACCTCCATCGATATTCTGCGCATGGCAGAATCGCTGCGCTGCAAGGTGGTTATCCCCATTCACTACGATGTCTGGACGAATTTCAAGGCCGACCCCAAGGAAATTCTGATGCTCTATAACTACAAGAAGAATGCCTTGCAGTACAAGTTCCGGCCTTTCCTCTGGGATGTCGGCGGCAAGTATGTCTGGCCTGAGGACAAAGACCTCATCGAGTACCATTACCGTCGCGGTTTCGAAGATGCGTTCGAAGAAGAACCGAACGTACCATTCACCTCCATACTGTAAATAGTTGTCCAAAAGCGGCCCCGCGGGCCGCTTTTGGCTTCCCGCGACAGACTTCCGCATCCTATAGACTAGCAACCTGAGGTTAGGTTGTTTATTATTAATCAATAAGCCCTTTAGGAGGACGCGATGCATTTTGAAGCGTTAAAACAGAGAGTCTACCATGCCAACATGACCTTGCCGGCTTTGGACCTCGTGATTTTCACGTGGGGCAACGTCAGCGAAGTCGACAGAGAAGCCGGCGTTTTCGCCATCAAACCCAGCGGTGTTGCCTATGACGAGCTGCGCGCGGAGGACATCGTAGTGGTGTCGCTCGAGACCGGTGAGACCGTAGAAGGCACGCTCAACCCTTCCAGCGATACAGCTACCCATCGCTATCTATACAGAGCCTTCCCGGATCTGGGCGGCATCGTCCACACCCATTCGCCCTGGGCGGTCAGCTGGGCGCAGGCCTGCCGCGCACTTCCGGCCTACGGCACTACCCACGCCGACTATTTCTATGGTGAAGTACCCTGTACTCGCAAGCTGAGCGACGCTGAGATGGCAGAAGCGTATGAGATGAATACGGGCAAAGTCATCGTCGAGACCTTCCAGGCGCAGGCGAAAGACCCCATGGCCGTTCCGGCTGTGCTGGTTGCCGGACATGGGCCCTTCGCGTGGGGCAAGTCAGGGGAGAATGCGGTCCACAATGCGAAAGTACTCGAGGAGTGCTGCAAGATGGCCTCCCAGGCAGAGATCATCAATCCCCGGGTAGAACCGATCGAACAGGGTCTCCTGGACAAACACTATATGCGTAAGCACGGCCCGGATGCGTACTACGGGCAGAAGAAGGAGTAATAGCAAGATGAGTGACACAATGCAGCAACGAGCAATCAATCAAGCCCGCGGCCTGGCCATCGACCAGGTAGAGAAGGCGAACTCCGGCCACCCCGGACTGCCCCTGGGCTCAAGTCCGATGCTCTTTGAGCTGATGGCAAAACACATGAAGTTCAACCCCGCGAACCCCTACTGGGCCGACCGCGACCGCTTCGTGCTGAGCGCAGGCCATGCTTCGGCCATGCTCTACTCCATGGGTTATCTCTTTGGCTATGGTTACACCATTGAAGATCTCAAGGGCTTCCGCCAATTTGGCACACATACTCCTGGTCACCCGGATTATGATCTCGCTCGCGGCGTCGAGATGACTACCGGACCCCTGGGCCAGGGCGTCGCAACGGCTGTCGGCATGGCTCTGGGCGAGCGTCGTCTGGCTGCTCTGTTCAACACGGACGAGCACGAGATCTTTGACCACTACACCTATGCTCTGGTCGGTGACGGCTGCCTGATGGAAGGTGTTTCGGCTGAAGCATCCTCATTCGCGGGGCACCTGGGTCTCGGCCGCCTGATCGTGCTCTATGATTCCAACAACATCACCATTGAGGGCAACACTGAGATCGCCTTCACGGAGAATGTCGGCCAGCGTTACCAGGCGTATGGCTGGGACTACCACTTCGTCGAGAACGGCAACGATGTCGAGGCTGTGGCTGCGGCGATCGAAGCTGCCAAGAAGGTCACAGACAAGCCCAGCTTGATCGAAGTCAAGACCAATATCGGCTACATGTCCCCGGTCCAGGACAGCGAGAAAGCCCACGGCTCACCGCTCGGCGCGGAAGGCGTCCGCGTCACGAAGGAGCGTCTGGGTCTGGATCCGGACAAGCACTTCCACGTGGATGATGATGTCCTGGCTTATTGCCGCAGTGCCAAAGACAGCTGCAAGGCCACCGAACAAGCCTGGCTTGAAGTGGTCGAAGCCTACATCGCCTCCTCCGGTGACAAAGGCCGCCAGCTGCAGGACTACCTCGAAGGCAAGAGCGTCGATCTGGCAGCCCTGCCCGGCTTCGCTGACTTCGACAAGGCCATGGCTACCCGCGAGACTTCGGGCGTCTGCCTGAACCGCTGGAGCGTGGCGGATCCTCTCCTGATCGGCGGCTCCGCTGACCTGGCCTCTTCCACGAAGACCGAGGTCAAAGACTCCGGCTGGATTGCGCGCGGAGATTTCGCTGCCAAAAACATCCACTACGGCGTACGTGAGCACGGTATGGGCGCGATTGCCAACGGCCTCGCCCTAATGGGTCTGCACAGCTACTGCGCGACTTTCATGGTATTCACAGACTACATGCGCTACAGCATCCGCATGGCTGCCCTGATGAAGCTGCCGACCCTCTTTGTCATGACCCACGACAGTATCGGTGTCGGCGAAGACGGCGAGACGCATCAGCCCATCGAACACTACGCTTCGCTGCGCATTATCCCCCATCTGTGGTTCTGGCGTCCGGCTGACGGCCGCGAGACCGCTGCTGCATATTCGACCTGGCACCGCGAAGGGCCGACAGTCCTCTCGCTGAGCCGTCAGAAGCTGGCCCTGCTCGAGAACAGCTCAGTCGAAGACGCGCGCAAGGGCGGCTATGTTTTGGCCGAAGCCAACGTCAGCGACAACAAGCCTGCAATTATTCTCCTGGCCTCCGGTTCGGAAACCGAAATCGCGTTTGGCGCCTACAAGACGCTGGCCGATGAAGGTGTCTCCGTGCGTGTGGTCTCCATGCCCTGTATGGAAGCCTTCGAAGCACAGAGTGCCGAATACAAGGAATCTGTCCTGCCCAAGGCCGTGAAGAAGAGACTGTCCATCGAAGCGGGCTCCACAATCAGCTGGCGTTTCTACGTCGGCGAAGAGGGCTACTGCCTCGGCCTCGACCACTTCGGCGCATCCGGTCCGGCCTCGGTTCTCTACCAGGAGTACGGCCTCACCGCGGCGAATGCTGCCCGAATTGCCAAAGAGCTTCTGGCTCAATAAGAACACTGCGTTTCTAGAGAGTGCTTCGCTCCTGGAGAATACTGCGTTCCTGGAGAGTATTGCGTTTCTAGAGAGCACTGCGTTCCTAGAGAATATTGCGTCTATAGAAAGCACTGCGTTCCTAGAGAATACTTCGTTCCTAAAGA